>DAIEST010000124.1 GCA_027346125.1 Leptospirillum sp.
CGGGACACGGAAAGAAGTCCGCTGACGGTCCGGTCCTTCAGTTTCAGGAAAACGAGATGGATGTGGTAAAGGCTGAAAATGGCGTACATGTTGGACAACAGGATGACGGCCAGAAGCGCCGCAGAGAACAAGAAGGCTTTACCTCTCAACCGAATGGCCTGAAACAGTCTCATCCCCTCCCCTTGGCGCACGGCGAAAGCCCGCATCGAGGATTCGACACAGGGCCATGCACCAGAATGATTCTACCCTTTTCACAGAAGAGTCACAAAACGGAGAAGAAATTCAGGAAGTCATCAATAGTCGATGATATAACGGGTCGGGTTGATCGGAACATGATTCCGGATGATTTCATAATGCAGATGGGGGCCTGTCGAAAGCCCGGTGTTGCCCAGGTAACCGATCACTTCGCCCCGGACGACCTTGTCTCCGGGAGAGACGACAATCTGATCCAGATGACCGAAGAGCGTCACCATTCCGTTTCCGTGGGAAACACGAACCGCTTTTCCGTATCCCTGATCCCACCCGGCCGACTTCACAACCCCTTCCGCTGTCGAAACGACAGGAACATCCATTGGCCCGGCAATATCAATTCCCGGGTGGAAATCCCGGCCCACCCCAAACGGAGAATTCCTCCAGCCAAACCCGGAGGTCAGTACCCCGTGAACGGGCCAGATGCTGGTAGTGTATGCCCAACGGGCCCGTTGTCTTTCGATCGAGTTTCTGAGCGAGGCAAGACTGACCTCCTGATGGGAAACCCCGGAGCGAAGGCTCGACATCTGGTCGTCCATTTCCCGCATCAGCTCGGACATGCCGTTCGGCCCTTTCTGGATCAGGACCGACGGAGCCATACGGGCCTGACCGCCCCCCTGACCGAGCAGTGTCCCGGCATCGCCATCCGACGAATTCAGGATCATCCGGATCTTCTGTTCCTCGTGAGCAAGGAGGAGAAGCCTCGACCGGATCTCCTGCATCCGCCCGTAAATGCGGACGATCTCCTCTTTCTGGGATTGGCTCCGGTGTGCAAGCGCAACCATCCGGTTTTCTTTCTGGAGAAGATAGAACGTCACTCCGGCAAAGATCAGGAAAAGCCCGACGAATACGATACCGAAACCCCAGACCCCGACAATGAACCGGTGGGAAAGGTCAAACTTCTTGATTCTCTCCCTGGCGGAAGGGATAAAGAGAATGGTATAGGTCCGGGCCTTTTCCTCGGGGGATTGAATGCTCACAGAACCATTTCTCTCCAGTTAAGAGGGAATGCAGATTTCCCGTTGCCCAGCAATCTTCTTGAAAGGCTTTCCTGACGGGCGAGATTCCTTACCGCTCTCCCGTTCCGCTCCAGCCCCCCACGATCATACTCCAAATTTCCGCAAATACCCAAAAAGAAAACATCCGGCAGACTCTTTTGTCCGGAGTCGACTAACGGATCTTCTCCTTTTTCCGCAACGGACCTTCCTCGCCCCGGAGCAGACGCCGGATGTTCTGATGATGGTGAAGCCAGACCAGAAGCGACAGGATCACCAGATAAAGCAGGTCTTCCGGCGGGAGGATTCCATTTCGCGTGAGAAATGCCGCCATAAGGGGAAGAAAAAAATAGGCGGTGAGCGCGGACAGGGAGGAGACGCGTGTCGCCGCAAACACAATCGCCCAGAGAGAAAGCATGGCCACGCCAAGAAGCCAGGAGAGGCCAAGACAGACGCCAAGTCCTACCGCCACCCCTTTTCCTCCGCGAAAACGGAGCCAGACCGGATACAGATGCCCCAGGAACGCAGCGAAACCCGCCCCGATGGGGGCCATCGGCTGGGAAGAAATGTGCGGAGCCAGCCAAACGGCCAGGGTTCCTTTTCCCATGTCCCACAGAAGGATCAGGACACTGAGCCATTTTCCGTTTTTTGCATCCCCCAGCACGCGAAACGCATTCGTAAAACCGATATTGCCGCTTCCGGACTTTCTGAGGTCGATGCCGACCATACGTCCGACAACGACCCCCGCCGGGATGGATCCCAGCAGATACCCCAGGAGCACACTTGCAATCAACATATCAAAACCTTCCTCAACTCACTCATGATCCCGGGACGAAATCCAGGCATACCAGAAAAAATACTGAATTCCCGAGACCATCGTCAGAATCAGGGAAATCCAGAACAGTATCACGCCAATCCAGTGGAAGTTGAATACCATCGACGAGAAATGAAGCTGAAAATGCCGGTTGTCGTAAAGAAGAAATGTCAGGGCAAACGTCTGGAACACCATTTTGAACTTTCCCAGGTTCTCTGCCGGTATGATCACCCCATCGGAAGCGGCGATCGCCCGGAGACCCGAAACCCCGATTTCCCTCGAAACGATCAGGATGGCCGGCCATGCCAGGATAAGATGTCGATCTACCAGAAGAAAAAGACCTGTCGTGACAAGAATCTTGTCCGCGATCGGGTCCAGAAGTTTTCCGAGCGTCGTGACCATATTGAACTTTCGGGCCACGTAGCCGTCCAGGAGATCCGTCGTGGATGCGACGGCGTACAGAAGGGCTGCCCAGAACGCGGGCTCCCGGCTTTCGTAATGATAGACGATGATGATCAGCGGAATGAGAAGGATCCGCCCGATCGTGATGACATTGGCCCAATTCATGACAGACCCCGAGGAAGATTCTCAAAGTGAAAGGACGTGTCACCTGTTTTTGTAAAACAGAGCCAATCGGTCAGTTCCCGGATGGCACCGTTGCCCCCATTCGAACGCGTCACCCAGCCGGCAACCCGGCGAAGGGGCATTGGCGCGTCCCGTACCGTAACAGCGAGACCTGCCATTCGCATGGGGGGAAGATCGACCACATCGTCGCCCATGTAAAGGATCTCTTCGGCGGAAAGACCCCAGTCGTTCAGCAACTGCAGAAAACAGGGCATCTTTTCCCGGATTCCCAGATACCGGTCCACGATCCCGAGTTCGTCCAGGCGTCGGCGCGTCCCCGTGGAATCCCGGCCGGAAATGACCCCGATGCGCATTCCCAGTCGTTTCAGGAGAACAAGACCGTGGCCGTCGCGGATATGAAACCCCTTCCAGTCCTCTCCCGGACCGTACAGGACCCGACCATCCGTCAGGATGCCGTCGACATCCAGCACCACCCCCCGAACGGCACGAAGTTTCCGCAGGATCCCCGCGGAAAGACCGTGACGCATCAGATGACCTTTGCCCGCAGGCAGTCGTGAAAATGGAGGATCCCCTCAAGACGCCCCTCCCTGTCCGCCACAAGAAGGTGGGAAATCTTGCGGGATTCCATGATCGCCACAGCTTCCGAGGCCAGCATTTCCCGGTCGACCGTCACGGGACGGGAAGTCATCGACAGCAGGACCGCATCGTCCAGAAAAACCGGAGACCCCCCGGAAGAGCCGGAGATCCCCTCCAGAACGCGGCGGAGGTCTCCATCGGTCAGGATTCCCAGGAGCGTCCCGGCCGGATCGCAGACTGCCGCGATTCCGAGCTTTTTGGCGGTCATCTCCATGATCACCTTCCGAAGGGGCGTCTCCGGGGAGACGACCGGCAGTTCCCCGCCCACATGCATGAGATCCTGGACACGCAGATAATAGCGTCTGCCCAGCATCCCGCCCGGATGCAGCATTGCAAAGTCCGGAACGTCGAAGTTTCTTTCTTCCAGAAGGACCATGGCCAGCGCGTCACCCATCGCCAGCATCGCAGTCGTGCTGGAGGTCGGGGCAAGACCCAGGGGTCCGGCTTCCCGGCCCACATTGATCCAGAGCACCTGGTCGGAAACCCGGGACAGAGAAGAATCTTTCTCGCAGACCATCGACAGGATCGGGATCCCGATCCTTTTCAGAAGAGGGATCAGGTCCAGGATTTCCTGCGTCTCCCCGGATTTGGAAAGCGCGAGCAGGGTATCTCCCCCATCCAGCACCCCCAGGTCCCCGTGAACCGCCTCCCCCGGATGGAGAAAAAAAGCCGGCGTTCCGGTCGAGGCCAAGGTTGCGGCGATCTTGCCCGCAACATGACCGGACTTCCCCATGCCGGTCACGGCCACCTTGCCCGGACGCAGAAGAAGTGTCTCGACAGAGGCCGAAAAACTCGCGTCAAGGGTTTCCATCAGACCAGATACGACACGGGCTTCGTCGCGAAGTACCTCCCTGGCTTTCTGGAGTCTCCAGGCGGAATCCATCCTACCCTTCTCCACTGACAGGCCCGAAAGCGGGATCCGGCGGAAACGACTTCCGAAGCGCGAAACACGCGAGCAGGGAACGGAGAAGTTCTTCCAGTTCCCGGAGAGGCACCATGTTCGGACCATCGCTCGGAGCCCGGTCCGGATCGGGATGAACCTCCATGAACACTCCCTGGCATCCGACGGAAACCGCCGCCCTCGCCAGGGACGGAACGAAGATCCTGTCCCCGGAAGACCTGTCTCCGCCGCCTCCAGGACGCTGGACCGAGTGGGTCGCATCAAAGACAACGGGATACCCCGTACGGGCAAGCAGGGGAAGAGACCTGAAATCCACGACCAGCGTGTGATATCCGAACGAAACGCCCCGTTCACAGACCAGGATCCGGTTGTTTCCCGTCTCGGAGATCTTTGAGACAACGTTTTTCATGTCTTCCGGGGCCAGGAACTGTCCTTTCTTGACGTGAACCGTCTTTCCGGATGCTCCGGCAGCATGCAGAAGGTCCGTCTGTCTGCAGAGGAAAGCCGGGATCTGCAGGATATCCAGTACCTGGGCCGCAACAGGAACGTGTTCCGATTCGTGGATATCCGAAAGGATCGGAAAACCCCATTCATTGCGGACTTCATCCAGAATGGCCAGTCCCTGTTCCATCCCGATTCCCCGGAAACTCTTCCCGGAAGTCCTGTTCGCCTTGTCATACGAAGCCTTGAAAACAATCTGGACTCCCAGGCGGTCCCGGATGGCGGACAGTTCCTGGGCAACCTCCCGGACCAGGGAACGGGATTCGATGACACATGGACCCAGGATGAACAGGAGCCCGGAATCCGGACCCGCGGAGAGCGGACCGCGAGGGGAATCGATCGAAACGACCCTCACCGGTTGTCGCCCTTCCGGACATTCTTTCCGGCTCTCTTTTCCTCGAAACGTCGGGAAGCTTCCACGAATCCGACAAACAGAGGATGCGGGAGAACCGGCCGGGACTTGAACTCCGGATGGAACTGGGAAGCCAGAAAGAACGGGTGGTCGCTCAACTCGACGGTCTCCACGAGCTTCCGATCCGAATAGGTCCCCGAAACCAGAAGTCCCCTGGACTCCATCTCCTTCTGGTAACGCGCATTGAATTCATAGCGGTGCCGGTGACGTTCCCGGATCCGGCTCTTCCCGTAAAGGGAGATCACCCGCGAACCTTCCTTGAGATCCACGTCGAAAGCCCCGAGGCGCATCGAGCCCCCGATTTCCTTCTGGTCGGCCTGACCGGGAAGAAGGTCGATGATCGCATGGGGGGGGTTCTGCTCGAATTCCCGGCTTGAAGCCCCTGAAAGCCCCATGACATTCCGCGCAAATTCGATCACGGCGAGCTGCATGCCGAGACAGATTCCCAGAAACGGGATCTTCTCTTCCCGCGCATGACGGATCGCGCGCATTTTTCCTTCGATTCCCCTTGCCCCGAAACCGCCGGGCACCAGGATTCCGCCCAATCCCTCAAACAGGGGAGCCGGGTTTTCCGACGCCTCGATTTCTTCCGAATCGAGCCAGCGAATCCTGACCTTCACCCCATGATGGACCCCGGCGTGCTGAAGGGCTTCGATCAGGCTCTTGTACGAGTCCTGAAGATCCACATACTTCCCGACAATGCCGATGGAAACGGACTTCCGGATCCGGCGTGCCTTCTGGACCAGACGGATCCAGTCGTTCATGTTTGCCCGGGGAGTCCTGAGACGGAAATACCGGAGCAAGAGGGTATCGAGCTTCTGCCGGTGGAACTCCATCGGCACCTCATAGATGGAAGGAACATCGGGCGCCGAAATGACCGAGTCCGGATCCACGTTGCAGAACAGTGCGATCTTCTGCCTGACATCATCCGGTAGCGGTTCTTCCGCCCGGCACACAATGACATTGGGGCTGATGCCGATCTCCCGGAGCTTGTGGACCGAATGCTGGGTCGGCTTGGTCTTGAGTTCGCAGGAGGCGCGGACATAGGGGACCAGTGTCAGGTGAACATAGGCGACGTTTTCCTTCCCGACTTCACGAGGGAACTGCCGGATCGTTTCCAGAAAGGGAAGGCTTTCGATATCTCCGACCGTTCCACCGATCTCGCAAAGCACAATGTCGGCATCTTTTCCACGATCCAGAATCACTTGCTTGATCTCATTGGTGATATGGGGAACGATCTGCACCGTACCGCCAAGATAGGCCCCCTGGCGCTCACGGGTGATCACGTCAAAGTAAATGCGCCCTGTCGTAAAATTGTTCTCCCGCCCCATCGTCAACCGGGTAAACCGTTCATAATGCCCCAGGTCCAGGTCTGTCTCGGACCCGTCGTCAGTGACATACACTTCCCCGTGCTGATAAGGATTCATCGTCCCGGGATCCACATTGATGTAGGGGTCGAACTTCAGAAAATTGACGCGATACCCCCTCCTCTCGAGGAGAAGTCCCAGCGATGCGGATGCGATTCCTTTTCCAAGGGAGGAAACGACCCCGCCGGTGATGAAGATATATTTCGGTTTCCGATTGCTCATCTGCTCCATAACGATTCGATCTCCGCCAATTGTTCAAGGTCCGAGGGTGTGTCTATCCGGTAGGAAAGGAATTCAGTCCGGGCGACAAAAATCGAAAGTCCAAAATCCAGTGCCCTGAGTTGTTCCAGTTTTTCGAGTTCTTCCAGAGTGGAGGACGGGAGTCGGGAAAACTCCAGCAACGCATCCCGGCGAAATGCATAAATGCCCAGATGCTGATCCAGGAACAGGTCCGGACGGGAAGCGGCAATCCTGTCCCGATCCGCAGGGATGGTCGAACGGGAGAAATAAAGAGCAAAATGATGCTGATTGCAGACGACCTTCACGACATTGGCGTTGAAACAGTCTTCGGGATGAAAGATCCTCCGTTTCACCGTCGAGATGGGAACCCCCGGGTCCTTCAGGAGAGGTGCCACTGCCTGGTCGATGATCCGGACGTCCCCCAGGATCTCGTCCGCCTGCAGGTTCACAAAGATGTCACCGGGCACCTGCTGCGCCACTTCCGCAACCCGGTCACTGCCGGTTCTGGCGCCGGAGGATGTCTTCACGGCTTCATAGCCTCTTTGCGTCATGTGGGAAAGGATCCTGTCATCATCGGAGGCAATGATCACCCGATCCACGAGAGACGCTCCCCTGGCCCGCTCCGCAACCCATTCGATCAAGGGCCGGCCGTGGACCGGAACCAGCGGTTTTCCGGGAAATCGGGAAGACTCCCATCTTGCCGGAATGACGAGAACGATTTCGGGATCTTCCTGAACCGGAACGGCTTCGGACTTGCGTCCGGGAAACGGGACAAAAAAAGATGTCAGTGAAGGTTCCTTGACACCCGTCATACCCGCACCCGGGCCCGAAACCCGTCCGGACGGAATCGTCCGGACCGGGGATCGAAAAAGGGAGAGCTGTTCAGGACTGCCTTCAATTCATCCCGGGAGATTGCGGCGGTTCCCACGATTCCGACCACTGCTCCGGCAGCCATGTTCGAAAGGACCGCCGCTTCCAGGAGAGAGGCGCCGGACGCATAGGAAAGCGACATCGTTGCAATCACCGTATCTCCGGCCCCGGTGACATCGTAGACATCCTGGGCAACCGCAGGAATATGGGACACGTGGATCGGCTCCCCGGCCTCGAAAAGCGTCATTCCCGCTTCTCCGCGCGTAATGAGCAGGAAATCGGAATCCAGTCGGGAAATAAGCCGCTGGCCGGCGTCGATCAGGGAAGCCTCATCGACGATCTCCACCCCGGAAGACTGGGAAGCTTCAAGATTGTTCGGAGTCAGGATCGTGGCTCCCCGGAAACTGTCGATCGATCCGACCTTGGGATCCACAAAGACCGGAACACCATACTTTCGGGCAAGCAAAAAGACTTCGGAAACAAATGACTGAGAGAGAACCCCCTTCGCATAGTCCGACAGCAACAGGACGCCAGCCCCTCCGAGAAGTCCGTCCAGGCGCTCGAGCAGGACCCGCTGGGTTTCAGGGGGCAAGACACCCTTTTCCTCCTGGTCGAATCGGAGAAGCTGCTGACTATGGGCAACGACCCGGGTCTTCGTCGTCGTCGGGCGGCCATTGTAGCGGACGACCCCGGTGACATCCACTCCTTCACGGACAAGCTCGTCCAGAAGCAGTTTTCCTTCAAGGTCCGTCCCGACGACCGCGACGAGGGAAGCCTTCCCTCCCAATCGCTGGACATTGAGGACGACATTGCAGGCACCACCCATCCGGACGGATTCGTTGGTCACGTTGACCACCGGGACGGGGGCTTCCGGGGAAATGCGACTCACCTTTCCCCATATATAACGATCGAGAATGGCATCTCCGACCACGACGACACGCGTTCCGGAAACCCCCTCCAGCACCTGCAGAAGGCGATCCAGCATCACCTGATTCATCTCCGAACCGCCCCGTTCAATCATTTTTCAGTGAATTCTTTCTCCAAGCCGGTCGAACCGGACGGTTTTGCTCACCCCATTCCAGGACCAGTAGACGAGTACGGCTTTTCCGAGGATCTTGTTCCGGCTCACGAATCCCCAGAAACGGGAATCGTAGCTGTCGTCCCGGTTGTCTCCCATCATAAAGTACTTTCCGGGGGGGACAACGATTTCGCCCATGTTGTCCCGGTCGGGCTGATCTGTCTCGAATGGCTGGAGATATTGTATATAGGGTTCCTTCATGGGCTTCCCGTTGACGTAGACGATTTTCTTCCGGACGGAAATGTGGTCCCCCGGAACTCCGATCACCCTCTTGATGAAGTCCTTGGACTCGTCCCTGGGATAGCGGAAAACCACGACATCCCCCCGGGCCGGCCCATGGAAACGGATCCAGTAGTGGTCTCCAAACGGACTTCTGAGACCGTAGGAGAGCTTGTACACCAGGATCTGGTCCCCGACGTCCAATGTCGGGATCATGGATCCGGAAGGAATCCGGAAGGCTTGGATAATGAAGGCTTTCAGAAGTAGTGCAACCACAACCGCGGTCACCAGACCTTCGGCCAGTTCCCTCAGCAGGCTTTTGGCCGGCCGGGACTCCGCGGCATTTGTCTTTTCGATTCCCCCGTCAGATGATGTCAAACGCCCCCCTTAGGTCTTGAGATCTCCTGAACATCCCGGTATCCCTTCATCCCTGATCCTTTCCCGTTTCGGAAACCCGCAGGACCGCCATGAAAGCCTCCTGGGGCACTTCCACCCGACCGATCTGCTTCATGCGTTTTTTGCCTTCCTTCTGCTTTTCCAGCAGCTTGCGCTTTCGGGTAATGTCTCCCCCGTAGCATTTCGCCAGCACATTCTTCCGCATCGCTCCGATGGATTCCCGTGCGATGATCCGGGATCCGATCGCCGCCTGAAGGGCAACCTCGAACATCTGCCTCGGAATGACTTCCTTGAGCTTTTCCACCAGAAGTCGCGCCCGGTTATAGGCCTTGTCGGCGTGAACAATAAACGAAAGGGCATCGACCTGTTCCCCGTTGACCATGAGGTCGACCTTCACCAGGCTGGAAGCCCGGTACCCGAGCCATTCATAATCGAACGAGGCGTACCCTTTTGTCAGGGACTTGAGCCTGTCGTAGAAATCGAGGACCACTTCGTTCAGCGGCATTTCGTACTGGATGGAAACCCTTCGGGAGTCGAGATATTTCAGGTCCTTCTGGATTCCCCGCTTCTCCTGGCACAGCGACATGACCGCTCCGAGATACTCGGCGGGCAGAAGAAGGGTCCCCAGAATGAACGGTTCGAACATCTCCTCGATCTTGTTCGGAGGAGGAAGATCCGCAGGGTTCACCACCTGGATTTCCTGATCTCCGGCACCGATCATCCGGATGCGATAGACAACGGTGGGAGCGGTGCTGATCAGGGTCAGCTGGAACTCCCGCTCCAGACGCTCCTGGATGATCTCCATATGCAGGAGTCCCAGGAATCCGCAACGGAATCCAAAGCCAAGAGCCAGGGACGTTTCCATCTCGAACGTGAAGGAGGCGTCGTTCAGCTTGAGTTTCTCCAGCGCTTCCTTCAGGTCGTCGTACTGTTCCGTATCGGTGGGAAAGAGCCCGCAAAAAACCATTGGCTTGGCTTCGTGGAAGCCGGGAAACGGTTCCGGGCTGGCATCCGTTTCCAGAACAAGCGTGTCGCCGATCCGGGTTTCGCGGACGGACTTGATCCCGGAAACAATGATCCCCACCTCCCCCGGCCCCAGAGAATCCAGCAGGACTTTCTTCGGGGTGTGTGCCGCTATTTCCAGGACTTCGTGCACTTTTCCGGTGGAAAAGAGCCTGAACCGGTCCCCGGAGGAGATCCGCCCGTCGAACACCCGGACCAGAATCACCGCGCCCTGGAACGGATCGAACCACGAATCGAACAGAAGGGCCTTCAGCGACTTTTCCGGCGCACCTGCCGGCGGAGGAATACTCCGGACAATCGCTTCGAGCACGTCGTCGATCCCGATTCCCGACTTGGCGGAAATCAGGATGGCATCCTCCGCGTTCAGACCGACGGCATCCTCGATCTGCTCTTTCGTTTTTTCAATATCTGCCCCCGGCAAATCGATCTTGTTGATCACGGGAATCATATGCACATTGTTCTCGAGGGCAAGATAGGCGTTCGCGATCGTCTGGGCCTCCACCCCCTGGGAGCAGTCGACCACCAGAAGAGCTCCCTCGCAGGCAGCCAGACTCCTGGAAACTTCATAGGTAAAGTCGACATGGCCGGGCGTGTCGATCAGGTTCAGCAGATAGTCCTGGCCATCCTTTGCGCGGTAGACAAGACGTACCGTATGGGCCTTGATCGTAATTCCACGTTCCCGCTCGAGATCCATCGCATCAAGCTGCTGGTCTCTCGATTCCCGTGCCGTCACAGACCCTGTCCACTCGAGAAGACGATCCGCCAGAGTCGATTTTCCGTGGTCAATATGGGCAATGATGCAAAAGTTCCGAATCCGTTCCAGCGGAAAACTCAAAAAGTCACTCCCTTTTCAAAAAAATGTCGACAGATCATACCAAAGGCCCCTTGCAGGTGCAATGAGAACAAGGGTCTTCAATCGTTCCGGGAAGCGTCCCGACGGGCAGGTTCGTCCCAGGGATGAGGCTGCGGAGAATCCTGGGCGGAAAGCACGGAAACGGAGATGACCCACTCGGCGTGGCTCCAGGCCAGAGGGGACACGGAAAGCCTTGCCCCGGTCGCCGGATGAACCTGTTCCGGGAGCATTCCGCTTTCGCCGGCGCGATCCACGACCCAATCGATCAGGGACAGGATCCCCCGGTCGGTCAGCGGGGAAGGTGTCGTCAGGATCTTCCACTGAAGGATCCACAGCGTCGCGATCACCCATGGATTGCCGGGAACGGAGCCGTCCTGCTGGTAATAGTAATCGTTCTGGTAACGGGCGATCCCCCCGATCGGCCCCGGAACCCGGAGCATCCGTTCCAGCCACTCCATTGTCCTGATGAGACGGGCATCCTGAAGGGGAAGGACCTGGAACTGGAACAGGGCACTGACGCTTGCATCCGGAGTCCGGTCCGGGCGAAGCGTCCCGGATGCGTCCAGAACCAGGCCGCGGAGAAACACCCCTGCTGACGGATCGAAAAGACGGGACAGAATCCCGCTCCGAACTTCCTCCGCCGCCTTTCTGAAACAATCCCGCTCATCGAAATCTCCGAAGCCTTCCGAGAAGAGGGCGGCAGCCGAAAGTCCCGCGAACACGGTGGCCGCCGTATGGGTGGAGACACCCGGACGCTCCTCCCACAGATCGTAGCTGGGAAGGGGCAAGCCGGTCCTCGAATCCCGGAACCCCGCGAGAAACCGTGCGGCAGGCAGCACGAAATGGTGGTAGAGGGGTCGTATCGTGTCCAGATCCCGATATCGCTCGAAGTGTCGGTAAAGTGCCCAGATCGGCAGAGCCGTTTCGTCCGCCTGAATGGGATAGAGAGGTGTCCCCGGCGTCCCGGACGGATGCCAGGAGGACCCGATTGAAAGATTCGGGTGATATTTGTGGTGGAGAAACCCCTGTGGAGAGAGAAGGGAAGGCAAAAGCGAATAAAACTTCCGGGTAAAGTCCCCGAAACCGGCGAGATCCAGTGCATAGGCCATCATGGCGGCATCCCTCGGCCAGAGGTAGGCATAGGTATCACGAGAAAAGCTCAATGCCTCCGAGTCGACCGCTGCCACAACGGCTCCGCCTGCATCCCAATGCGTCCGGAGCATGATCAGGCTGAGTTCGTAGAGTTTTCGCGGAGCTTCGGAAAGGGATTTCAACGGCAGGACGTGAGAATCTATCCAGAAGTTCCAGAATCCCTGGGACTCCCCGAGAGACCGGTCCACGCCTTTTTTCCGGAACCGGGCGAGCGTGTCGCACACCATGCTGTGGGAGGTACCGCATACGATCATGTACGTGAACGATTTCCTCTCCCCCGGCTCCAGAACAAGCGCCACGGAAAAAACGGAATCCACCGCCCCTTGCGCGATGGGGTTTCCTCCCAATCGGCCATCTTCGGCATCCCTCCACGTTCCCTCCCGGTTCCCGTGCCGTTTCCCGCAGGCAAACTCCCGGATCCGGGCCTGACCGTGGCCGGGGTCGTCCAGCGCCACGAGGAAATACCGCTCGTCCTTATAATGAAGCAGGGCGTCCGTCTCCGGGAGATAGACAGCCGTGTCCCCTATGTCGGAGTACTGGATAACGAAATCCTGATGAAAAAAAATCGTCACTTCGATCGGAGTGCTGCCCGGGTTTTCCGCCGTGACCCTGCGAAAGAACACATCGCTGTCCAGATCGACCCAGTCTTCGAAGCCGAGCGTCCAGTCCCTGGGGGTTTTCCAGGCAAAACTGACGGCACCGGTCATGGTCCGGTCACGGTACCTGTGCGAAACGAGATCCGAATGTTCGATCCAGCGGAAAACCCTGTCTACCAGAACACCGACACGGAATCCCGACGGCCCCGCATGATTTTCTTTTCCGACATGCGGATAGGTGATCTCGCGTATACGGTGATGTTCGTCGAACGCAACAAAAAGCCGGCCATTCGTGACCGGCAGAAAGCGGGCCATTTCACTCCTGTCTGTCCCCGAACCCGGGAAAAATTCCGTCAGAACCTTCAAGTCTGAAACAGGTTGCCGTCCAGAATCACGATCGCTAGAATGATCCACTGTTTCCAGTTATGGTAGCCTGTATCTCTTCGGAGGAAACCGAAGGATTCGTTCTCCTGTCCAAAAACGCGCCCAAGCGAGAAGGGAGTGGTGTGTCGTCACCCATCCGTGCCCCAAGAGGAGTTAAGGATATCATACCTCCGGACGCGATCCGGTTCGAGAAAATCCTGAAAGAAACGGAAGAGATCCTCGCGCTTGGAGGATTCCAGAAAATCCTTCTGCCTCTTTTCGAGTCCGCCGCGCTGTTCTCCCGCTCGATCGGGGGAGCGACAGATATCGTCGAAAAAGAAATGTACACTTTTTCGGACAAAGGAGGGGATCTCTTCGCCCTTCGTCCGGAAGGGACCGCCTCCCTTCTCCGTGCGGCCATCGAACACCGTCTTGCCGATCCCGGAAAAATCGTCCGCCTGTCCTATGCCGGCCCCATGTTTCGGCATGAACGTCCCCAGGCAGGCCGCCTGAGACAATTCCACCAGATCGGAGCCGAAATCCTCGGTCCGCTGACCCCTTCGGACGACGTGGACCTGATCGCCCTGATCCACCGGATGGCCGAGGCGTTTTCCATCCCGTCCTGGACACTCCTCCTGAACAATATGGGGTGCCCTGCCTGTCGTCCGGTTTACAGGGAAACGCTTGTGGGCTATCTGAAACAGCACGAAAAAGACCTTTGCGAAACCTGCCGGCACAGGACGGACGTCAACCCGTTGCGCGTCCTGGACTGCAAGACACCTTCCTGCCAGGCCGTCCTTGAAACAGCGCCAAAGATCACCGACTCCCTCTGCGACAGGTCGCGCGCCCATTTCGGGCAGGTCAGGGAAGAGCTCGAAGGGCTCGGCATTCCCTACACGCTTTCGCATCGGCTGGTCCGGGGACTCGACTACTACACGGAGACAACGTTCGAGTTTGTGTCCGACGCGCTGGGCGCCCAGTCGACGTGGGCGGCCGGAGGTCGCTACGACGGCCTGTGCCAGGAACTTGGGGGCCCGGACATCCCTGGATTCGGCTTTGCTGCCGGCATCGAGCGGCTCTGGCTCCTGAGGGAAAAGGCCGGAACCCTTCCCGTGTCCCCTTCTCCCCCGCTCTGGCTGACTGTTTTTCCCCTCATACCGGAAGCGAGGCCTTCCGCATTGAGACTCGTCCGGCAGATGAGGAACCTGTCCGTTCCCTCCGCCGGATTCTTCGGATCCGGCAAGATCAAGTCCGCATTCCGGCAGGCCGAACGGGACGCTTCCCGCTTCCTGGCCTTCATCGGGGAAGATGAATTGGCTGCCGGAACCGTTCAGGTCAAGAATCTTGAAACAGGCGAACAAACCTCCTATGCACTGAAGGAGTGCTCCCGCATCGCCGAGGACATCCGGAACGCTGTCCTTTCAGCGTAATCCGGCATTACCGGTCGCCCTTTCTCCAAGGAGACAAGAATGCCACGGGATCTGCCGATCGGGAACGGTTCCCTCTTCCTCTGTTTTGACGAGCATTATCAGATCCGGGAAATCACCTATCCTTACGCCGGCGCGGAAAACCATACAGTAGGGCATCCGTGCAGATTCGGCTTCTTTGCAAAGGGAGGACTTTCCTGGATCAGTACCCGGGACTGGGAACTCTCCCTTCGCTACCGGAAGGACTCTCTCATCACCAATGCGACAGGCCGGTCGAAGGCTCTCGGTCTCTCTTTCCAGTCGAGAGACTGCATTGATTTCTATGAGAATCTCTGGGTCCGGGAACTCTCCGTCACGAACGAGTCTTCGTCGCATCAGGAAGTCCGGCCATTCTTCAGTTTTGACTTCCATATCAACGGGACCGAAGTCGGGGACACCGCGGCGTTCAACCCGATGCAAAAAACGATTACGCACTACAAGAAAGGGTTTTATTTCACGTTCAACCAACTCCACCCGGATGACGGTCCCGGAATCACCCTCTATGCCACCGGACGAAAAGAACTCCCCGGAACCGAGGGAACCTACCGGGATGCCGAAGACGGAATACTCTCGCTCAATCCCATCGCGCAGGGTTCGGTAGACTCCACTTTCGGGTGCTCGCTTTCGATGCCGCCCGGAGAAACCCAGAAACTGTTCGTCTGGATGGTGGTCGCCGATTCCTGGGACGAATCGGAACGACTGACACGGTTTGTCACGGAGAGACACCCGTCAAGCTTTCTCGATCGAACGCACAACTACTGGAAGTTCTGGGTAGACCAGGACTGCTTTCATGCCAATCTGGGCGGAGTCCAGATCCCGAGCCTGTCCAGCGTTCCCGACCATGATGTCGCCCACCGGATGAGACAGTTCATTCCGGAAGAATTTCTGGACACATACTCCCGCAGCCTTCTCATCCTGCGGACGCATGTCTCCCACAATGGGGCCAGCGCTGCCAGTATCGACTCAGACAGCCTCTATCTTTCCAGAGACACGTACAGCTACCTGTGGCCCCGGGACGGAGCCAACATCGCGTTGGCGTTTTCCCAGGCCGGCTATCATGGACTGTCGAGGAGGTTCTACTACTTCTGCGGGGAGATCATCAAGAAGGAAGGGTATTTCCTGCACAAATACAATCTGGACGGGTCCCTCGCCTCATCCTGGCATCCCTGGATCAGAAACCATGCCTTCCAGCTGCCCATCCAGGAAGACGAAACGGGTTACATTCTCTGGACGCTCAAGGAACATTTCCAGATTGACCGGGACTTTGATTTCATTACGCCCCTCTACAAAAAGATCATCAAACCGGCAGGCATTTTCCTCAGGGACTACCGGGACCTTTCCACCGGGCTTCCCCTGGCCTCCTACGACCTCTGGGAAGAACGGCACGGCACGTTCCTCCACACCGCCGCCCAGGTCTGGGCCGGGCTCATGGGAGCGGCCTATTTTTCCGGGTCGTTCGGGGAAACTCCGTTGTGCCACTCCTTCCTGAAAGCGGCAAACGAGATCAAGGACGGCGTCAAGGCCTATATGCGGGATCCCCAGAAAAACACCTTCTACCGCTCGGTCCAGATCGAAGAAGGACAGATCACGGACAAAGACGAAACTCCGGACATCAGCGCGATGACCCTGATCGAAACCGGGTTTCTGGACCCGGACAATCCCGATGAACGAACCATGATCATCGCCTTGCTGGATCGAATGGAACAGTCGCTGAAAGTCCCCGGTCCCATCGGAGGATATGCCCGATATGTCGGAGATCAGTACTACCTGTCCGACGAATCGAGAAGGCAGTCAGCCCCCGGAAACCCCTGGTTCATTTCGGCATTCTGGATGGCCCAGGGATATATCCGGTTGGGGACAGAAGACGCTCTCGACCGGGCGCTCGAACTCCTGCGATGGGGGGCGACCCATGCCGCCCCTTCCGGCGTCATGGCCGAACAACTGGACCCCGTCACCGGGAATCCCCTTTCCGTCGCCCCCCTGGCATGGAGCCATGCCGCCCTGATCAACACACTCCACGCCCTGGCCCGCCACCATATGAAGCACCCGTAGGACCTGCCCGACCGGACCGGCATTCCGGGCAATTTCCGGAAAGTCAGTCCTTTTTCGCATTCAGCGGACAGGTCCGGATCCCCAGGATCGCGTAAAGCCCGCACCGGCCTGCAATCCCTGTCATCAGGGGAAGAAGGCCGATCCAGCCCCAAGGGGTTTTCGGCCCCAGAAACACGAGCGAAATCAGAACCAGTCCCAGTACAATCCGGATCACCCTATCCAGTGTTCCTTCATTGACAGGCATCCATCACCTCCATGATCGCAAACGATTGCTTGAACCGCGTCTTCACTGTCATTTTACCACCGTATGGGCTTCCCTGAATTGAAGCCCCGATCGGAACTATGTCGGCCTGGAACCGAAGAGGGGAAAGGATGGACAGATTTCCGACAGGACACAGGAGTTGCACAGCGGTTTCTTTGCGAGACAGACATATCGTCCATGAAGAAGAAGCCGGGATGAACCCGAAATCCAGGAAGATTCGGGCATCTGACGTTTCAGGTCCTCTTCGATTCGCTCCGGGTCCTCCGAAACGGTCAGGGACAGCCTCCGGCTCACCCGCATGACATGCGTGTCGACCGGAACGGCAGGGATGCCGAATCCATGAGCCAGCACCACGCTGGCTGTCTTTCTCCCCACTCCCGGCAGGGTAACAAGATCCTCCATCCGCGGGGGAACCTTTCCGCCGAACCTTTCCTGAATGGCCAGCGCCAGCCGGACAATCTGTTCCGATTTCCGGCGGAAGAACCCGGTCGCCCGGATCAGGGGTTCCACCTCGGAAGGCTTCCCCCCGGACAATGCCCGGGCATCCGGAAACCTCCGGAAAAGCCCGGGAGTCACGGCATTGACCGTCCGGTCCGTGGATTGCGCCGACAGGACCGTTGCCACCAGAAGTTCGAACGCATTCGAGCAGTCAAGCTCCATCCGGGGATCCGGAATGGAAACAGACAGTTTTTCCAGAATCAGGTCCAAAGGGGGGCTCGGTCGACCGGAATCCGTCATCGGCGACTGGCCTTCCGTGCAGGCTTTTTCTGGACGTCCCCTCCCCTGGACCCCGTCCTTTCCCCTTCTCCGGTCTCTTTCTCCTTTTTTCCAGGGAACAGGCAATCCAGCAGAGAATCCATATGCTCGACCAGATGAACCTTCAAATCCTTGCGGACTTCCGGGGGGATATCATCCAGATCCTTTTCGTTGAAAGCGGGAATGAACACCTCCCGAATACCCGCTTCCCGGGCTCCGATCAATTTTTCCTTCACGCCGCCGACCGGCAGGACGCGCCCCGAAAGGGCAATTTCACCGGTCATTGCGATGGAAGAGGATACAGGCCTGTTGGTGGCCAAAGACGCAATCGCGGAGGTCATCGTGATCCCTGCCGAGGGTCCGTCCTTGGGAATGGCCCCTCCCGGCACATGGATGTGGATTTCGCTCTTCGCGAAAAACTCCTTGGGAATTCCCAGGCGTTCCGCGCGGGACTGGACAAAAGAAAACGCCGTACGGGCCGACTCTTTCATGACATCCCCCAGTTGTCCCGTCAGAATAAATCCTTTTCCTCCCGAAATCGCAACCGATTCGATAAACAGGACATCCCCTCCGTTGGGAGTCCATGCAAGCCCTGTCACCACTCCCGGCGCAGCATCCGGAAGACGCTTCTGGGGCTCGATATACTCATTTCCCAGATACCGCTCCAGGTCTTTTCCCGAAATCACAATCCTGCGGGCTCTTTTCTGCTCGAGACGGGCCCGGACAACCTTTCTGAGCAGGGTGGCGATCTTGCGATCGAGATTCCGGACGCCGGCCTCCCGGGTGAACCCCCGAATCAGCCGCACCAGCGCCTCATCGGTAAGATCGAACTCTTTCGGGTTGAGGCGGAGCTCTTTCATCATCCTGGGGATCAGGTAACTTCGGGCGATATGTCGTTTCTCCTCCCACGTGTATCCCGGAAGCCGGATGAGCTCCATCCTGTCCAGCAGGGGACCGGGGATGGTCTGGAAGACATTGGCCGTTGTGATAAAAAACACCTTGGACAAATCGAACGGCAAATCCAGATAATGATCCCGGAAATCCGCATTCTGCGCCGTATCCAGCACTTCAAGCAGCGCAGAGGCCGGATCCCCCCTGAAATCTCCTCCGACCTTGTCGATCTCATCCAGCATGAAAACAGGATTTTGGGTCCCGGCCTTGCGCATGCCCTGGATAATCCTTCCCGGCATCGCCCCCACATAAGTTCTCCGGTGACCCCGGATTTCCGCTTCATCCCGGACCCCTCCAAGGGAAACCCGGACAAATTCTCTTCCCATGGACCGGGCGATCGACTGACCAAGTGTCGTTTTGCCGACCCCGGGCGGACCGATCAGGCAGAGGACGGGACCCCGGTAAACCCCGTCCTGGATCCGGGAGAGAACCGCCAGTTCATCGAGAATCCTGTCCTTGATCTTTTCCAGACCGTAGTGATCCTCGTCCAGGACGGTCCGGGCCCGATCCAGGTCGAACGACACCGGGGAAACGCTGTTCCAGGGAAGGTCCAGGACGGTATCGAGATAAGTCCGGATGACCCCGGACTCCTGGGACTGGCCGCTTCCGAGACGCGCGAGACGATCCAGTTCGCGTCCCACCTCCCGGAAAACCTCTTCCGGAAGATCGGCCTTCTTGAGACGCTCGCGATACCTGACGATCTCCTCGTCCCCTTCAGACCCGTCTCCCAGTTCCTGCTGGATCGCCTTGACCTGCTCGCGAAGAAAGAAATCCCGCTGGCTCTTCTGGACTTCGTCGTGGATCTTGGACTTGATCTTTCCGCCCAGTTCGAGCAGCTCCAGCTCCTTTTCCAGTTGCGAAGCCAGTGCCATCAGCTTTTCCTCGGCGGAATCGATTTCCAGGAATCTCTGGCGCTCTGCCAGCGGCATCTTGAGAAATGTCACAACAAGATAGGCCAGATGGTGCGGATTATCGACGTTCAGCGCCATCGTCTCGAACTCGTCCGGAAGGTAGGGCGCCATGGAGGAAAGCTTTTTCACCTGCCCCAGAATGGTCCTCATCAGCGCTTCTACGTTCCCGTCCCGATCGGAGCTTTCCGGAACGGACTCTATTCTTGCCCGAATCAGGGGATCTTCCTGGAGAACCTCCACGATACGAATCCGCCGGTATCCCTGAACCATGATCGCCAGCCCGCCGGCAGGTATCCGCAGAAGTTTGTGGATCAGAACCATCGTTCCGGTCTTGAAGATGCGGTCGGAAAGAAATTCCTTCCCGGGATCCGGATGCCCGTCCCCCTGGACTTCCTGTGGACGTCCCGCCACGCAGACCAGCATTTTGGGATCCCTGTTCATCGCCTCGTCGATGGCGGCAAGGGACTTTGGATCGTGAAACGCGAGAGAAGTGAGGATATGGGGGAAAACAACCGTTTCGGGAAGAATGACGACCGGACATTCCTCCGGCGTCGGAATCGATTCATCCGGCATGTGAATCTCCTTCCCCCTCGCTGACCGACACAATGATCACCGGCTTGGGCGGTTTCCTGCCGATCGTGATCCGGAGAAACCCCATGGGAAATTCTGCCCGGATCGACTGTGTATCCAGTCCTTCCGGAAGGGAGATGATCCGTTCGAAATCCCCGTAATTGATTTCCATCTGGAGATAATTCCGCTTGCTCTGGGATCCGGAGATCTTGGATTCGTCCTTGCGGTGCCCCCGGACGATCAGACGGCCGCCGTCGATCCCGATACTGATGTCGTCCTTATGGATGCCGGCCAGTTCCATCTTGATGACCAGGGCATCTCCGGTTTCATAGATGTCCGTCATGGGTTGCCAGTGGGCATCGCCTGGAGCCCGAAAGATGATTTCGGGAGAAATTCCCTTGGATACAGCCTCCACGAGCTGCAGGAACAAATGATCGATATCATGGGGTTTCACTCTTCAACTCCTCCGTCTTCCAGTCGTCCTGATTGTTCTGGCTTCTCCGGCTTCCGGTGCCGTGAAAGAAGGTTCCTCTGCCGATAGAAAAGTGTCTTCACTTCGGAGACCGTCGTCGCATCCAGCGGCCCTTTGTCTGCCCTCACATGAGAAACCATACGGGGAAAGCGCAACGCATACCCGTCCTCCCCGTCTTTCTTTCCGCACATATGCTGGGGAGAACGGGTAATATCGTCCGCACGGACGGAAACGACATAGCGCGGGTCCACCCAGTACTCCGGCTCAATATCGCTGAAAACGGAGGCGGGACGGGACGGAACCACCGATTCCTCAAGCATCTGCCTGAGAATGATCCAGTTTTCTTCCGTCAGACCGGAGCCGATCCGCGCAATGGAGACAAAAGCATCCTGATCCGGATCGTAGACCGCTGCCAGAACGGCACCGATTCCAAGCCTGGTCCGCTGTCCTTTTCCCGGGTAATACCCGATGAGGACCAGGTCGAGCGTGTCGGACAGAGCCTCTTTGTAGCTTCTTTTGAGCTTGATCCAGTTGAAGTTCCGGGACCCGGCCGTATACACCCCTTCCATCCGCTTTGCGATGATCCCCTCGAAGCCTTCCTCCAGAACCTCATCGAAGAACTGATCGATGAGAGAGGGATGATCGGCCACAATCAGTCGGGATGTTCCGAAAACACCCGACGGAGCCGTTTCATACTCGTCAATGGCGAATGCGTGGACGGGAAAAACATGTTCTATCTGTTTGCGCCGTTCCCGAAAAGGACGGTCCAGCCAGCTTTCCCCATCCAGATACATCAGGTCGAAGACAAGCGCCTTCAAGGGAACCTCCAACGATTTTTCAAGAACATTATGCTTCCTTTTCCGGGTAATCGTCACCTGGAAAGGGTGGAATCCCCCCGTCTCGGAATTGAATCCGAGCGCCTCCCCCTCAAAAATGACCGTTCTGTCTCCAAACAGGACCCGGGTCGCTTCGACAATCTCGGGAAACATGGATGTGGTTTCCTCGAGGTTGCGAGAAAACACCTGGACCCGTTGCCCATCGGAATGGACCTGACAGCGGAATCCGTCGTATTTGCTTTCCACGGCGCAAACACCGATCTTGTCAAAGATCTCTTCCCCGGAAGACAGGCGTTCACAAAGAGCCATCCGGATCGGATATCCCGGAACAGGACGAAGGGAAAGCACACCATCCAGTCCCTCCCGGCCCAGGGCGGTAGCCACCCGTCCAAGGTCCGAACACAGGTTGTAGGCCTTTTCGATGGCGGACTTTGCCTCTTTTCCGCCCTGCCATTGTGCCATTGCGTCCATGATCGTCGCATCGCCGACTCCCAGTCGCAGCTTTCCGACGACAAAACGGGCAACAAACCTGGCGGAAAGAGGGGAAAGGCTCAGAAAAAGCTCTGCCAGCGAGCGGACCTTCCCCTCCTGGGATCCTTCTCCGGACTGGACGGACAACGCACACAACTCTTCAAAAACGGAAAGCACCGGAAGCGCTTTTCCGGTGCGCCCCGCCAGAAGCTGTTCGACAAGAACCCCGGGGTCTCCCAGTACACCCAGAAGCCGCTCGGGAGACTCGTTCAGCGGAATGGCCGCATCAGAGATCGCCCGCTCGATGGCCCGAAGGACAAGCTTGGAGGACATCCCCATCTCGCCTCCCCGGAAAGGGGGAGCCAGCTGCCCCTGTACCATATACACCACCGGGGCCAACTCCGGAACATCGAGTTCTTTCAGCAGCCCGCCGAGAGTCCGGGCCATTTCAAGACGACTGGAAAGACGTTCGAGACTGGAAAAATATTCGCAGACATGATCAATTGACGCTGGCAACTCTTGAGTCCTCCCTGAAGAATCAGGAAACGTTTTCTTTGTACCTGTTTTTGAATCGTTATAGAATGAAAGGGCGTGGGATAATCCAATCAAGGCCCGACCAGGGAACGATCACAGGAATCACCGGAAACGAGAACCATTGAGGAAAGGAAAAACCCGTGAGCGTTCAAAAATTTCGGATCATTGCCCTGACAGCAGGAACAGCCGGGGTTCTTTTGCTCTCTGCCTGTTCGTTCACGTTCGGCGGAGCGGGAGCGGATACAAACGCATCCCCCCCCGCTTCCGGACAAGACAGACAGAGCCTGTCCGGGCCGTCAACACCTCTCCCCATTGCATCCCGGCATTCGGCAACTCTTGGCAAGACACAAAGCCCGCTCGGGCTCGAGCCGATGGGAAACGGGGGAAACGACCAGAGTCCCGCATCGCAGCTCATGTCGGAGGGAACTCTCGGATATGTTCTGGACCATCTCTTCGGAGGGCCGAATCCCCATATTTCCAGACCATATCTGCCAGTTCCGGGGTACAGCCAGACCACTGCCGGCGGGGTCCCCGGAGGGCTTTGGCCGGGGAACTGGTGGATACAGGGACAGGGGGGCGGATACAACCTGACCCACCTCCCCTGACAAGCGATTCGTGCGATCTAGTGGGAAGGCTCCTTGGGTTTCGACGTGGACTTCTGCTTGCTGAGAAGAGTGGACCAGTCCTGTCGCGCCTTGTCCCACTGTGCTTTTTTCAGGATCCCCTGAACGTGCGCGAGGGAGCGGATTGCGCTGTAGGTCACCTCTCCCCTGAGATCGGAAAGCCGCTGAATCTCGGGCTTGACCTTCTTCAGCGGAATGGGGAATGTTCCGACCTCTTTCGAAAGAGTTTCGGCAATCCGGCCCATCTCCCTTCCGAGATCCTGGCTTTTCAAACGGAAATCCACCTGGATGTCTCTCAGTTCGCGGACCTGGTCGTTCGTGAGTCCCAGTTCTTTCTGCTGGGACGGAATCCAGTTCAGGAACAGATCCGTTGAGATCACGCTGTTCTGAACGGGATCCAGCTCGGCGGCAGAGGCTTGGAGAGGCTCCAGGATCGAGATTCCCGAACCGCTGGCCAAAATCATCCATCCGATCAGCATTCCGGCAAAGAATCTCTTTCCCACCCTTTTTCCCATCGTTCGATCCATATTTACCCCTTCTCTGCGGTGATCCTTGGAGA
>DAIEST010000184.1 GCA_027346125.1 Leptospirillum sp.
GTGAATCGCAGGCTGGAAAACGCGGGTCTGCCGGTCGCGGAGCAGACGGGGGCCTCATGCTGTTACGCCCGTTCGGACAAGTACTGGACGGTGGATCCCCAGGGGATTGCATGGGAGGCGTTCCACACGCTGTCCGGGATCCCGGTTTTCGGGGAGCGGGAAAAGCCGGACGCGGAAAGCTCCGCCTGTTGCGTGCCCTTCGTTCCGATTCGTCCGGGAAAAGCGTAGCCGCATGATTTTGCGGGACCGATCGGTTCGTTCAGAAATTGAAGACGACTCCGGCTTCCGGTCCCCACCACGTGGTGGTGGAGTCCGGTTCCTGGAGGGAGACCTGGGGGTTGGTATTGGCGACCGTATGGGAGTTGCTCTGGGTGAATGCCCAGTTGCTGTACGCCATGTCGAGGGAAAGCCCCCATCTTGGCGTGACATAGTAGCGGAAGCCCAGTCGGGAATGGAAGTTCGTGGCTCCCCCGAGGGACAGGGTCGGGTTGTCGTAGGCGCCGATGGTCACATTCGGCGAGAGTGCGGTCCGGTAGCCGATCTCCGAGAACAGGACGAATGACTCCGACAGGGGGGTCTGGTTGTAGAGGGTCGCTCCGATATAGGGAATCCGGTAGATTTCTTCGTACCCGTTGGGCGCAGGTGTCATCCAGACCTGCTGGTGATATCCGATCGATCCCCACAGGTCCCATCGACCGCCGAGGAATACGAAGCTTCCTCCCAGGTGTCCGGCCCCCTGGAACATCGTTTCGGCCATGCTGGTCGAGTAGGGGGTTGTCTGGACCGTATTGCCGTTTATGCTCTGGAGAAATCCGTTGTAGGTCCCGTTGAAGGACGCTTCATAGGCCAGGTCCGCACCGAAGACGAAATGGCCCGAGTATCCGAGAATGCGGCCCCGGAGCGGGACCATTCCGGCGGAATCTTCGTCGCCGATGGACTCCTTGTAACTCCAGCTGTAATACCCCGAATAGATGTCCAGTTCGGCAGGGGGCGTCGCGGAAAGAAGATCTGGGGTTGCGGCCGCCGCGGGATGGAACGATCCCTCAAGGACGGTCTGCAGGAGGAGTCCGGACAGAATGGCAAGACGGGCGAGGCGTCCGGAAAGGGCAGGATTCTTTCGGGTCATGGAAATTCCTTGGTCTGGTGCTGTGCGTTCGGTAACGGTCCGGACTTTTCCCCGGAAGAGAGAATGCTCCGGAGGGATTCGGCCGGGGTGGACGGATCCGTCCACCTGTTTGCGATATCCTAGCAGAAAACCGGATTCTTCCGTACTGTCTTCGGGATTGTCCTGTCCTTGCAGGGATTTTCCCAAACGGGTAAGATGGGATCCGGAATCCTGCCGTGCAAACTTGATGCTCCATGCAGACCGGAGGCTCCGGCAGGAAGGTGGGGAACCGTGGACTGGCTGCAAACGAGAAAACAACGTATTGAAGCGTCGCTTCGAACCCGATTCCTGACCGGGTTGGTGGTTGTTCTGCCGGCGGCCCTCTCTCTCTATATTTTCTATCGGATTTTCGATTTCTTCGATTCCTTTTTCGACCCGGTGCTCCAGCGGATTTTTGGTCATCCGGTTCCGGGTCTTGGTGTCGTTCTCCTCATTCTGCTCGTCCTTTCCGTCGGCACGATCGCCACAAACGTCCTGGGCAACAGAATCCTCCAGTCTTTCGAAACCACGATGGCGCGGATTCCCGTTTTCAAGAAGCTGTATGCCGCTCTGAAGACGGTGATGGACTCCTTTTCGCCGAACGGTTCCAAGGGATTCAAGAAGGTTGTCCTTGCGGAATACCCGAAGGAAGGGGTATATACGATGGGTTTTCTGACCGGGTGGGTTCATCTGGGTGAGCATCCGGACCTTTACGCCTCGGTCTTTTTCCCCAGCAACAATCTGTATATCGGCGTGCAGTCTTTCATTCCGGCGGACCGGACACTGGTGACCGCTCTTTCGATCGAGGAAGGCATGAAGATTATCCTGTCCGGAGGTCTGTCCGTTCCTCCGGTTCTGCTCATGGAAGATTCCGGGGTCGCGGATTCCCGTGTTCCCGGCATGGAGACGGGAGGCGGATCATGATTGTCGATGCGGCCATTCTGGCGGCAGGCTTCGGGACCCGGATGCGTTCCCCCGTTCCCAAGATGGCGACTCCCATTCTGGGTGAACCGCTTCTCCGTTATCCGTACGATGCCGTTTGCCAGATGACCCCCCCCGTCCAGTCCATCTTTGTTGTGGCGGGGAGGGATCCGATCGAGTCGATTCTCCCGGAAGGGGTTCTCTGGGTTCACCAGCATTCCATGGACGGAACGCTGGGCGCCCTTGAAGCCGTTCTCCTGTCCCGCATGCATCTCGATGGAGGAGCCACGCATCTTCTGGTCCTCAACGGAGATGCCCCCCTGGTGGACGGGGCGCTTCTGGACGGCTTCATGAATGCCGTCCGGAAAGAGCCGGAGGCCTTCTGGTTCGTTTCGACAACTCTTTCCGATCCGGGGAGATATGGCCGTGTCATCCGGGATCCGGACAGCCGTGTAACCGCTGTTCGCGAATGGGTGGACCTCGATGAGGCGGGTCGCGCCATTGCCGAAGTGAATGCCGGGATCTACTGCATCCCGAGGTGGTTTCTGGATCGCGCGGTCAGTCAGGTGATTCCCCATCCCGAGAAGAACGAACGATTCCTGACTTCGCTGTTTGCGCTGTCCATCGGGAGCGGACTTCCTGTCCGGTCCCATCATTCCGGTCCGGAGTCCGTGCTGGGCGTCAATACCCAGGAAGAACTGGCCATGGCGGCCCGGATACTGAAAAACCGGATCAATTCCAGATGGATGGATCGGGGAGTAACGTTCTGGGATCCGGAGACGACCTATATCGGTCCGGGAGTCGTGATCGGATCCGGAACGATTCTCTATCCGGGAGTCATTCTTGAAGGAGAGACCTCGCTGGCGGAGTCCTGCCGGGTGGGTGCCGGGAGCCATCTCCGGAATGTCCGGATGGGAGCCGGCGTCCATATCCGCGATTATTGCGTTCTCTCGGATGCGGTCGTGGAAGAGTCTGCAGTCGTCGGTCCCTTTGCCCACCTGCGTCCGGGGAGTCATCTGGAGCAGGGATCCCATGTGGGAAACTTCGTCGAAACCAAGAAAGTCCGTCTGGGTCGGGGGGCGAAGGCCAATCACCTGTCCTATCTAGGGGACGCGACGGTGGGAGAGCGGACGAATATCGGAGCGGGAACGATCACCTGCAATTATGACGGGGTCCGAAAGCATGAAACCCATATCGGGAAGGACGTGTTCGTCGGGAGCGATACCCAGATTGTGGCGCCGGTCTCCATCGGGGACGGGGCTGTGATCGCAGCGGGAACAACCGTCACGAAAGATGTTCCGCCAGGGGCGATGGCTCTTTCGAGGTCTCCCCAGAGGAATCTCGAAGAGAGTGGAACCCGGTACCGTTCCCGTCTCCCGGAGGAAGGCAAGACGGAAAAGGAGCGTTCCTGACATGTGCGGAATCATGGGATATTCCGGCCCCCGTCCCCCCCTCCCGCTTCTGGTGTCGGGCCTCGAACGTCTCGAGTACCGTGGTTACGACTCGAGCGGCGTGGCATTTTTCAACGCGACCGGGGCGATCGATGTGTTGCGGGCTGCGGGGAAGGTCTCCGTCCTGAAAGAGAGGGTCGGCTCCCTGGAAGGTCATCCCGGTGCGGCGATCGGACATATCCGGTGGGCAACCCACGGTGCGGCGACTGTCGAGAATGCCCATCCGCACAAGTCCGGGCCGATCGCCCTGGTACACAACGGGATTATCGAGAACGAGCAGATTCTCAGGGAGCGCCTCAAGGCGGAAGGGGTTCTGTTCCAGTCCGAAACCGATACCGAAGTCCTGGCCCACCTGATCCGCCTGGAATACGAGCGGTCCGGAGAGTTTGCGGAGTCTGTCCGGCGCGCCCTGGCGCTTGTGGAGGGAAGCTATGCCCTGGCGATCCTGTGTCAGGATGAGCCGGCGGACCTGATCGCGGTGCGGCAGGGCCCTCCCCTGCTTCTGGGGATGGGGGAAGGAGAAAGTTTTGTCGCTTCCGATATCCCGGCTTTCCTTCATTTCACCCGGCAGGTGTACGCGTTTCGCAGCGGAGAGATCGGGCTCATTCGCCACGGTGACGTCAGGGTGGGAGAGATCTCGTCCCCTTCCTCCTCCTGGAAGTCCCCGGTGGCACAGACGATCTCATGGGATCCGTTCTTTGCCGAAAAAGGAACCTACCGGCATTTTATGGAAAAGGAGATTTTCGAAGGGTCCAGGGCGTTGATGGATACGCTGGCGGACCGCATCGTTCCCTGGAAGACCCTTCCGGAACTTGCGCCGTTTGGTCCGTTTCCTCCCCCTTCCCTGACCTTTGTCGCATGCGGCACTTCCTGGCATGCGGCACTTCTTGGACGCTATTTCATGGAGTCCATGGGAATTCCGTCAGCCGTCGAGATCGCATCCGAGTTCCGTTACCGTCCCCTCCTTCTTCCGGGGGGAAGCTGGGTGGTCGGGATCAGCCAGAGCGGAGAGACGGCCGATACGCTGGGAGCCCTGGAACTGGCCCGAAAGGCAGGATGCCGGACGCTGGGCATCTCGAATGTGCCCGGATCCTCCCTGGAACGGGAGACGGATCTCTGTCTCCTGACCCACGCCGGTCCCGAGATCGGAGTGGCCTCCACCAAGGCATTCCAGTCCCAGGTGGCCCTTCTGATGCTTCTGTCCCTGGCGCTGTCCGGAGCGGAACCGGAGACGGAAAAGCTGGAATCGCTGATCCGTTCTCCCCATCGTCTGGAAATGTTTCTGGAGACGATGTCTTCCGAGCGGTTCGACCAGGCGGTGGAACGCCTCCGTCAGTCCCATCTGGTGATGTTTGCGGGACGGGGGCTGGACTACCCTCTCTCGCTGGAGGGAGCCCTGAAATTCAAGGAGATCACCTATCGCCCGGCAGACGGATATCCGGGCGGGGAACTGAAGCACGGACCGATCGCTCTTGTTGAGCCGGGTGTGACGGTCATTGCTCCGATGGTGGACTCGAATCTGCGGCAGAAGGAAATCTCGAATCTTCGCGAGATCCGGGCTCGTGGAGGGTACGTCCTGGCGATCGGTCCCTCCATTCCGGAAAACCAGCGGGGAATTTGGTACGATGACAGGATAGATCTTCCGGAAGTTCCTGTGTGGTCTGGCGTTTTTCAGGCTGCGGCGGTGCTCCAGTACCTGGCGTACCGTGTGGCGGTGGCGCTCGGAAATGATGTGGATCAGCCCCGGAATTTGGCCAAGTCCGTGACGGTCGAGTAGGTTCCGTTTCGGGTTTTTTTTCGGAAGGAGCGGTGGAAGGATGGCGGTGAAAGTCGAAACGGAAAAATTGATTCCCGGAAAGGTGGAGATCCTGCTTCCCCGCTTCTCCCCGGATGGCCGGAAAGTTTCGTATATCCGGCTGACCGATCCGGACGCCCTGAACGAGCTTCGCGACCTGGGGTGCCTGTCGGTCATGGAATCCGGGACGGGACGGGAATTGCTCGACATCAAGGGAGATCTCGTCGCGCTGAATTACCGTGAGCGGGGGAGAGGGTATCTGGACCTCCTGCCGGTGTGGTCCCCGGACAGCCGTTTTGTCTATTTCCATTACGACGATCCCTCCTGGGAGTCGATCGGCCCACGATGGAGTCTCTATCGGGCGGACCTCGACACCGGCCAGGTGATCCGGATGCCTTTTTCGATCGAGGACTACCGGGTCAACACGGTGGAAGTCTCTCCGACCGGGAACTACCTCGCCCTCAATACGCGGCAGAGGTGGAAACCGTATGAACGAAAATTCCTGTGGAAGACCACCCGGAGAATGATTCTGGCGGATCAGCTGGTGGTCTGCGGGAACGGAGGGGAGAATCCGGTCAACGTGGTCGAATGGCCCAGGGAGCGTCACTACCAGTCGGAAGAACTGGGAGACTTCCACTGGTCTCCTTCCGAAGATCTTCTGGCCTACATCGTCCGGTTCCGGGAGGGGCGCTACAGGGAGGAATGCTTCCTGTACTCCTACGATCCCGTTTCGCATTCGGTCCGGGAACTGTTCCGGACTTCCGAGCATCTGGACCATTTCACCTGGAGTCCGGACGGTACGGCGATCCTGTTTCACACAAGGGATACGCGGGCGCAGCAATCGGCCAGGCGGTACAGCATCCATCGCGTCCTTCCCCGGACAGGGGAGACGGACAGGCTGACAGACCATCAGGAATTCTTTTATCCGATCGCTCCGGAAAAGGGTGACCAGATTCTGCTGGAGACCCATCTCGAGTCGGGCGGACGGGGAATCTCCCTGATGGAAATTCCCGGAGGCACGATCAGGACAGTCGTCCGGACAGGGTACAACCTGTATCCTTCCTGGTCGCCGTCGGGGGACGCCTTCGTTTATCTCCGGACCAAGCCGGATGCCAAGCCGTTCTGGACCTGGCCGGCGGAACCGGTTCTCCAGATGGTGGGAGGAAGCCCGCCCGTCAAACTGGCGCCGGTCGATTCATCTTCCCGTCTGACCAGCTGTCGTCCGATTTTCTCCCCCGACGGCCGGACGATTCTCTTTGTGGCGAAAGACGAGAGCGAGGACGCCCAGGCCCGCTTCCCGGGTCTCTGGATTTCCCGGATCCTTGACGCTTCTCCCGAATGATGCCTGACGAACTGAACGCTTCCCAGCGGGAGGCGGTTTCCCATGAAGGGGGACCGCTTCTTGTACTGGCTCCCGCCGGATCGGGGAAAACGCGTGTCGTGATCGCCCGCCTGCTCTACCTGTTTGAGCGCTACGGGTGGACCGACGACCGGATCCTGGCCGTGACCTTCACGCGGAAGGCCGCACGGGAGATGCTGCAGCGTATTGCCCTGTACCGTCCCGCTTCCCGCCCTCCGTGGGTCGGAACCTTCCACTCGGTGGCAGCCCGCATGCTTCGTCAGCATGCCGAGCGGATCGGTCTTCCCCGGGAGTTCACGATTGTCGATGGGGGGGACCAGCGGCAGATGATCCGGGATCTTGTGGAATCTTCCTCCCTTTCGGAGAAAGACCACGATCCGAAAGGCGTTCTCTCGAGGATCAGCCAGTGGAAGACCGCCGGCATCGCTCCCGATGAGGCGGAGAAGACCTCCTTCGGTCCGTTCCGGGCACAGGCCGTTCTTTACCGGGAGTATCAGGAGCGTCTGGCTGCCCAGAAAGCGCTGGATTTTGACGACCTTCTCGTACGCCTGACCGAACTCCTGCAGAAGGAAGAGGATGTCCGGACCTTTTACCAGGGGCAGTTCGAGCATATCCTGGTGGACGAATACCAGGATACGAACGCTGCGCAGGAAGCGCTTCTGAGGCTTTTGTCCCGCGAACGGAAAAATGTCACGGTCGTCGGAGACGACGACCAGAGCATTTACCGGTTCAGGGGGGCGGATGTCGGACATATCCTCTCGTTTCCGAAGGAATATCCGCAGGCCCGCCGGATCGTCCTTTCGATGAACTATCGTTCGACCGGTCCGATCGTGGGAGCGGCTTCATCGATGATTTCCGCCTCGCTGTCCCGCTTCAGGAAGGAAATGTCCTCAACCGGACGCTCCGGAGAGCCAGTCTTCCTGAAACGTCTGGATCACGAGCGTGACGAAGCCCGCTATGTGGCCGAGCGAATCCTGAAACGGGTGTCGGAGGGCGGAATGTTCAGGGATCAGGCGATCCTGTTCCGGATGAACGCCCAGGCCCAGCCATTCATTCGTGCGTTGACGGATCGCGGGATCCCGTTCCAGACCCGTTCCGGCGCGGACGGATTCTTCATGCGAAAAGAAATCAGGGATCTTCTGGCCTATCTCAGGGTCTCCTCCAATCCGTTCGACCGGGTCAGCCTGTTCCGGATCCTGAATGTTCCGACCCGGGGATTCGGGGACAAGACCCGCCAGAGGCTGGAGCGCCTTTCGGAAGAAGGCGAACTTCCCGCGGCACTTCTCCTGGAGGCCCTTTCCCGTGACCTTGGCGGAAAGTCGGGCGAAGTGGCACTCAAATTTGCAGAGGATCTTGCCCGGGGAACCCGGATGGTGCAGAACGGAGACGGTCCGGCAGCGCTCCTTTCGTTCTGGAAGGAGCGGACCGGGTACGAAGCCTATCTTGAAGATTCGGACGATTCGGGGGGAAGTTCCCGATCCCGGCTGGAAAATCTCGCAGAGCTCATCCGGATGTCGGAACGCTTCGAGGAGGGGAGGGATGCTGACGGGACCAGGACTCCGGTCGGAGTCTTCCTCGAAGAACTGGCTCTCTCCCAGGAGGATCCCGGAGATACGGGATCGGGCGAGGTTCCGGATCGGGTCTTTCTTCTGACGATTCACCAGTCAAAGGGCCTCGAATTTCCCCATGTGTACCTGACCGGGGCGGAAGAGGAAATCCTGCCGATGAGATCCCGGGAACGGACCGATGTCGAGGAGGAGCGTCGCCTGTTCTATGTCGCGATGACCCGTGCCCGGGACACCCTGGCCATCACCTATTGTCTGACCCGTCAGCTGTTCGGCCGTACCGATTCCCAGAAGCCTTCCCGGTTTTTGCTGGATCTTCCGAAGGATGCCGTCTCGGGAGACCTTCCCGCGATGCGTCCCGCATCTTCTCCGTCGGGTTCCCGTCCGGGTTCGCCGGCA
>DAIEST010000144.1 GCA_027346125.1 Leptospirillum sp.
ATATTTTTTTTCTTGACTTGGATGCGTGTCGCGACATATCGTAAAACAGCAGGGTGGAGTGATTTGAGGTATATTGCAACCACCTAAAAAAAGTGCTAAAGGTCCAGGCTATTTACGTATCTTAGAAAGTAAACCCTGTGCTTGCGCACCGGGTTTTTTTTTGTCTTGAATCAGCGACCAGGAGGACCCAGCATGGGCCGAGCCCCTTACCTCTTCACATCTGAATCCGTGACCGAAGGCCATCCGGACAAGATCTGTGACCAAATTTCCGATGGCATTCTTGATAGGATCCTGTCCCAGGATCCCATGGCCCGTGTTGCCTGTGAGACACTGACGACAACGGGGATCGTGATGATCGCGGGAGAAATCACCGCAAAGCACAATACCCCCTATGACGATGTTGCACGGGAAATTATCAAGGAAATCGGGTATACGGACGCTGCTTTCGGTTTTGACTACAAGACCTGTTCTGTATTGACTGCAGTCCATTCCCAGTCTCCGGACATTTCAATGGGTGTCGATACGGGAGGGGCCGGAGACCAGGGTCTGATGTTCGGGATGGCCACCGATGAAACGGAGGAATTGATGCCGATGCCGATTCTCCTGGCACATCGGCTGACACGGCAATTGAGCAATGTCAGGAAATCCGGGATCCTGCCCTATCTCCGTCCGGACGGGAAATCCCAGGTAACGCTCAGATATGAGGACAATGTTCCCGTTTCGGTAGATACGGTCGTTCTTTCCACCCAGCATGCACCGGAGGTTTCCCAGGAACAGATCCACGACGATATCATCGAGAAAGTGATTCGTCCGGTTCTCCCGGAGCATCTGGTGGACAGCAGGAAGATTGTCTACCACATCAATCCGACCGGTCGATTCGTGTTGGGAGGACCGATGGGTGATGCCGGGCTGACGGGCCGGAAAATCATTGTGGACTCCTATGGCGGATGGGGAAGGCATGGCGGCGGTGCGTTTTCGGGGAAGGATCCGACCAAGGTGGATCGTTCCGCCTGCTATATGGCCCGGTATATCGCCAAGAATATTGTCGGAGCAGGGCTTGCGCGCCGATGCGAAGTTCAGCTCGCCTATGCGATCGGTGTCCGGGATCCGGTATCGGTCCTGGTGGATTCTCAGGGAACCTCCGTTCTGTCGGATGAGCTGATCTCGGAATGCGTCCGTGAACTTTTCCCGATGACGCCGCTGGGAATTATCAATCATCTGAAGCTGCGTCGGCCGATCTACCAGAAGACCGCGGCTTATGGACACTTTGGAAGGAATGAAGAGGACTTCACCTGGGAAAAGCTGGACATGGTGGAATCCCTGAAACGGGAAGCCGAACGCAGGGCCTGACAGACTCTGCGACGGATATGTTCCCGTACTCAAACCCTGCGGGCCTGACAGGCCCGCATATGGAAGGAATGGTCGTTCATGAATTTTGACATCAAGAATCGTGATTTGGCAGAGAGTGGAGCACACCGGATTGCATGGGCCGCCCGTGACATGCCTGTCCTCAAGCGGATTGCAGAGGACTTTGCCCGTGACAAGCCGCTTCAGGGTGTCCGGATGGCAGCCTGTCTCCATGTGACCACGGAAACTGCCAATCTGATGAAGACGCTGAAGGCGGGCGGTGCGGAAGTCTATCTCTGCGCCTCCAACCCTCTCAGCACCCAGGACGATGTGGCGGCTTCCCTCGTGGTCAATGACGGGATCCCGGTCTTTGCGATCAAGGGCGAGGACAACGATACCTACTACCGGCATATCCATGCAGTCCTGGACATCAAGCCCCACGTCACGATGGATGACGGGGCGGACCTTGTGTCCACGCTGCACAGCCGTTACCCGGAGTGGGTCAAGCAGATGCTCGGAGGAACGGAAGAGACGACCACGGGCGTGATCCGTCTTAAAAGCATGGCCAAGAAAGGTGTTCTCGGATTTCCGGTGATTGCGATCAATGATTCCCAGACCAAGCACCTGTTCGACAATCGCTACGGGACTGGTCAATCCACGCTGGATGGTATCATGCGCGCGACCAACAGGCTGTTTGCCGGCTCCACTGTGGTCGTGGCCGGGTATGGCTGGTGCGGCCGGGGGATCGCCCGGAGAGCCCAGGGACTTGGTGCCCGTGTGATTGTGACTGAAATCGATCCGATCAAGGCGCTCGAGGCGGTAATGGACGGATATCATGTCATGCCCATGGCCAAGGCGGCACCTCTGGGGGATTTCTTCATCACGGTGACCGGAAATGTCAATGTTGTCGGAAAGGACGCATTCGATGTCATGAAAGATGGGGCCATCGTCTGCAACTCCGGTCATTTCAATGTGGAAATCAACATCCCTTACCTTGAATCGATTTCATCCGCCAAATCCACTCTCAGAGATTTCGTTGACGAGTATGTGACCCGGGATGGTCGCAAGATCATGGTTCTTGGGGAAGGACGTCTGATCAATCTTGCCGCGGCCGAAGGCCATCCGGCACAGGTGATGGACATGAGCTTCGCCAATCAGGCATTGGGTGCGGCATACCTTGTCCGCCACAAGGGAAATCTTCCCATGGACGTACTGACTCTTCCCGGCGAAGTAGATCAGGAGATTGCATCCCGGAAGCTTGGAGCGCTGGGCGTAAGCCTCGAAACGCTGACACCGGAACAGGAGGAATACCTCGCATCCTGGGAAATGGGGACCTGAACCCATGAAGATCCAGATCAACGGGGCATCGGAAGAGGTGGATGAAGGGGCAACCCTTCTCGACTACATGAAAGGCAAGGGTTTTGATCCTGCACTGGTTTCGGTGGAACATAACGGACGCATTCTTGATAAGGATGAATGGTCTGCTGTAATCCTTCGCTCCGACGACGAGCTTGAAATTCTCTTTTTTATGGGAGGCGGCATGTGAATGCGCCTCCCGGAAAGGGGACCACATCGCTTGACCAGTTGATCGGTCGTACGCCAATGGTCCCGCTCCTGCTGCTCTCCGAGTCGCTCGACCGTACTGTCTGGGTCAAGCTCGAATCCCGGAACCTGGGCGGATCGGTCAAGGATCGCCCTGCCAGATACATGATCGAGCAAGCGGAACGAAACGGGGTATTGGCTCCCGGGGGCCGGATTGTGGAGGCGACCAGCGGCAACACGGGGATCGCCCTGGCCCAGATTGGGGTGCTGAAAGCCTACCCGGTGGTCATCGTTATGCCGGAGGGGGTGAGCCAGGAGCGGGTTTACCATCTCAAGGCGCTGGGAGCGGAGGTCGAGCTGACTTCCGCTCGGGAAGGGATGGCCGGGGCTATCCGCCGGGCGGAGGAGATCCTTTCCGATCATCCGGGTTCCTTCATGCCCAGACAGTTCGAAAACCCTGCCAATCCGGATTCCCATTACCGGACGACCGGTCCGGAGATCGCGGAGCAGTTGGGACGGATCCCGGATGGTTTTGTGGCCGGAGTCGGCACAGGAGGCACGGTTACAGGTGTCGGCCGCTACCTGAAAGAACAGAAGTCCGACACCCGGATCTGGGCACTGGAGCCAGCATCGAGTCCGGTTCTTTCGGGGGGAGCTCCGGGACCTCACCGCATTCAGGGGATCGGAGCGGGTTTTGTGCCCAGGGTCTTTGATCGGTCGGTGTGTGATAAAATCCAGACAGTCGAGGATCGAATGGCGATCGATATGACCCGTCTGCTTTCCCGGACAGAGGGAATCATGGCGGGTCTTTCCTCAGGTGCGAATGTTGTCGGGGCAATGGCCCTGGCCCGGACGCTTCCTGCGGGCAGCCACGTCGTCACAATTGTCTGTGACAGCTTTGAGCGTTATTTTTCCATGGAAAAGTATCTGGCTCTCTAGGTTTTGCCTGGAATCCGGATGAAAGGAATGAAGATGGAATTGACGGAAGAACAGGTTCTTCGCTATTCCCGTCACATTCTTCTGCCTGAGGTGGGAGGGGTGGGACAGTCCAGACTCCTCTCATCCAGCGTTCTCGTGATTGGGGCCGGGGGATTGGGAAGCCCTGTGGCGCTTTATCTTGCCGCTGCGGGTGTGGGTCATATCGGTCTGGTCGACATGGATCAGGTGGACTTGTCGAATCTGCAGAGACAGGTGATTCATCGAACTTCGGATGTTGGCCGGATGAAAGTTTCTTCGGCGAAGGAGAAGATTGCCCTTCTGAACCCGGATGTGCGCGTGACCGAATATCCGTTTCCGTTGATGGCGGACAATGCCTCTGATATTGCTGTGCAATATGATGTATTGGTTGACGGAACAGACAACTTTGCCGCCAAGTTTCTGATCAATGATCTGGCCATCCTGACGGACAGGCCGCTTGTGCATGCCGGAATCCTCCGGTTTGTCGGTCAGGTTCTGACTGTTCTGCCCGGAAAAAGCGCCTGCTACCGTTGTCTTTTCCGGGAGCCACCTCCGGTCGGAGCGGTTCCGACCTGTTCCGAGGCTGGCGTTCTGGGCGTCATTGCCGGTGTCATCGGAACCATTCAGGCGACTGAAGTCTTGAAAATATTGTTGAATCGCGGAGAGCTTCTGGTCGATCGTCTTTTGACCTATGATGCGCTTCCGGCATCCTTCCGGAATGTCAAGGTTCGCCGGAATCCCCGATGTCCTGTTTGCGGAGACCATCCAACCATTACGGAGCTTCACGATTATGAGCAACCCGTCTGCACCACGCCGGTCATCCCCTGAGAGAACCCCTTCCTCTCCTTACCTGAAGGGGCTCAAATGCCGGGAGTGCGGCCGTCTTTATGACCTGGCCGCCATTCATGTCTGTGATTTCTGTTTCGGTCCGCTTGAAGTGGACTACGACTATGAAGCGATTCGTCGGGTCCTGACCCGGGCAGAGATCCAGAAAGGGCCGAACTCCCTTTGGAGATACAAACATCTTCTGCCCGTAGCGAGCGAGCCGACGATCGGTCTTCATGCCGGGATGACCCCCCTCCTGAAGGCGGATCGCCTCGGGAAGGCTCTGGGTCTGAACAGGCTGTACATCAAGAATGACACGGTGAACCACCCCACCCTTTCCTTCAAGGACCGGGTGGTGGCGGTCGCGATCAACCGTGCACGGGAACTGGGCTTCAAGACAGTCGCCTGCGCATCGACAGGCAATCTGGCGAACTCTGTTTCCGCTCATGCTGCCAGTGCGGGAATGAACTGTTTTGTATTCATTCCCCATGACCTGGAGGCCGGAAAGATTCTGGGGAACCTGATCTACAAGCCGACCGTGGTGGCGGTCAAGGGCAATTATGATGATGTGAACCGGCTCTGCAGCGAGATTGGCGCCGAGTACCCATGGGCATTCGTGAACATCAACATTCGACCCTATTATGCGGAGGGGTCCAAATCAATGGCCTTCGAGACAGCGGAACAATTGGGCTGGCGGATCCCCGACCAGGTGGTTGTCCCGATTGCCTCCGGGTCTCTTTTGACCAAGATCTGGAAGGGCTTTCAGGAGTTTTCCAGCTTGGGCATCGTGGATGCTCACCCGGGACTGAAGGTGAACGGTGCACAGGCAACTGGCTGCTCTCCTGTCTACCAGGCGTTTCAGGCCGGAAGAACCCAGTTCATTCCGGTCAAGCCAAAAACGATCGCCAAGTCGCTGGCGATCGGCAATCCCGCAGATGGCTATTATTCCCTGGATGTGGTGGGAAAGTCGCATGGTCAGGTGGAAGCTGCGACGGATCCGGAAATCGTCGAGGGAATGGTCCTTCTGGCGGAGACCGAGGGTGTCTTTGCCGAGACGGCTGGCGGAGTGACGGTTGCCTGTCTCAAGAAACTTGCAGAAAAGGGGGCGATTCGTCCCGACGATCTTACCGTGGCATACATTACCGGCAATGGTCTCAAAACGATGGAAGCCCTGACGGGGTATCTGCCCGAGCCGGTCGGAATCGACCCGACTCTGGCGTCGTTCCGGAAAATTGTCAATCCGTCCTGAGAAAAGGAGTCTTCAATGTCTGTTCTGATCCGCATCCCAACGCCCCTGAGACCCCTGACCAACGGGCAGAACGAAGTCCAGGAAACGGGAGGCAGCGTGCAGGAAATCCTGGACAAGCTGACTGTCCGCTATCCGGGGATCGGGGAACGGCTTCTGGATGAAAAGGGGGATGTTCGCCGATTTATCAATATTTATGTGAACGAGGAAGATATCCGGTTTCGGGATGGAGTCCAGACAGCCCTGAAGGAAGGAGATGAGCTTTCGATCATTCCGGCCATTGCCGGGGGAAGTCGATGACACGTCTGCGCTTTCACATGACATTTCCGGAAGAACGCGTCAAGGAACCGATTCTCTACGAGATTTCCCAGAAGTTCCGGGTGATCCCGAATATCCGGAGGGCAGATGTTTCCGACCATTCCGGATGGGTGGAACTGGAACTGGAAGGAGAGCTTCCTGAGATCGAGCGCACGATCGACTATCTCCGGAAGAGGGGGATCCATGTGGATCCCCTGGAAAAAACCATTCTGGAAGGATAACCCGGAAGGGACGTGATGGAATTCAGAGAAGATCAGGTGGAGCGGTACAGTCGCCATATCATCCTGAAGGAAGTCGGAGGAACCGGGCAGAAAAAACTTCTGAACGCCCGGGTTCTGGTGATCGGAGCCGGGGGGCTGGGCAGTCCCGTCTCCATGTATCTGGCGGCAGCGGGCGTGGGAACGATCGGCATCGTGGACATGGATGATGTCGACCTCTCCAATCTCCAGCGACAGATCCTCCATTCCACCCAGACTGTCGGGAAGCCCAAGGTCCATTCGGCATTCGAGACCCTGACGGCCATGAACCCGGATGTCCGCGTGATTCCTGTCACGGACAGGCTGACCGCCGACAATGTTCTGGACCTGTTCCGCGACTATGATGTCATTGTCGACGGATCCGACAATTTCGGGACCAGGTATGTGGTGAACGATGCGGCCTTTTTCCTCCGGAAACCCCTTGTGTCCGGTTCAATCCTCAGGTTTGAGGGGCAGGTCATCGTGCTGGAAGGCTACAGGGAGACTCCATGTTACCGCTGCCTTTACCCCGAAGCCCCGCCTCCGGGCCTGGTTCCTTCCTGTTCGGAAGCGGGTGTTCTGGGAGTTCTGGCCGGAACGGTCGGAACCTTGCAGGCCTCTGAGGTTGTCAAGCTGATTCTGGGTATCGGGGAGCCTCTCCGCGACCGCCTTCTGATTTATGATGCCCTGGCGATGAGTTTCAGGAAGGTGAGGGTTCCCAAAGACCCGAACTGTCCCCTTTGCGGCAAGAATCCCCTGATCCACACGGTGTCCGGTTCCACCGACTGGGCATGTTCGATTTAATCCCCGGCTCCGGAGCCCGAACGTGAAGGAATGGGATGGACGATTTCCACGTTCCCTGTATGAAGAGATCGTTGCTCATGCCCGGTCGGTTTTTCCGGAGGAGTGCTGCGGTCTTGTGGCCGGGGATCGGAATGGTCGACCTGTCAGGGTCATTCCGATGGAAAACTCCCTGCACTCTCCCGTTCGTTATCAGATGGAACCCAGGGAGCAGTTTCAGGTCCAGAAGTCTCTCCGTTCGGAAGGGCTCGAGATGTGGGCGATCTACCATTCCCATCCGGTGACTGAGCCGGTCCCTTCTGCCACGGATATTCGGCTTGCCTTCTATCCCGATCTCATTTATCTTCTGACATCACTGAAGGATACTCCTCCGCTTCTTCGAAGTTTCCGGATCCGGGATGGGCACGTGGAAGAAGCTCCTCTCACATTGACCGACGGGATCGCCTGATGAACCGGACAATTCTGATCATTGAGGATGAAACGGATATCCTGACTCTTTTGAAGCACTATCTCCGTCAGGAGCACTTTGAAGTCGTGGCCGCCCAGAACGGTTTCGATGGACTTGCACAGGCCAAAGCCCTCCATCCGGATCTCATCCTGCTGGATTTGATGCTTCCGGGACTCGATGGTCTTTCGGTCAACAGGAGTCTCAAGAAGGATCCGCTGACATCGGGGATTCCCGTTGTGATCCTGACCGCCAAAGCGGATGAAACCGACAGGATCATCGGACTTGAACTTGGAGCGGACGACTACATTGTCAAACCGTTCAATCCCAAGGAACTGCTGGCGAGAATCAAGGCCATTCTCCGGCGCACCGACCAGGAGCATCCCATTCAGAGCGAACGATATCGTGCAGGGGGCGTTGAGCTTGATGTGGCCAGACACGAGGCAAAAGCGGGAAACTCCCTCCTGGATCTGACCGCCAAGGAGTTCAGCCTTCTGATGACGCTGATCCGGAATGCCGGCAGGGTTCTGGATCGCCAGACGTTGCTTGATCTTGTCTGGGGAACAGAGTACGAGGGAACGGACAGAACAGTGGATGTCCATATCCGGCGTCTCCGGAAAAAGCTTGGGGAATACCAGGACAGGATCCTGACGGTCAAACAGATAGGGTACAAGTTTTCTGACGCCGATCCGTCTTAGGGGACTCGATGGGATTCCGCTTCTTCATCCTGCTGGTTTGCCTGTCCTCCTTTGTAGGAGGATGGGTGGCCGCAGACCTCCCTTCCTTGCATCAATCAGTCCTGTTCGGGTTCATTCTGGCGGGAGCCCTGCTGTTTTTTTCCTATTGGGCGCTCAGAAGCACCGAGCGACAGGTCCGGGATTTCCTTTCCCGTCCCGATACATCCAAATCGCTCAGCTGGTTTACGGATCTTCTGGATCCCCTCTACGAGGGGACTGTCCACCTTTTTCGGGAAAAGGAGCGGGCCCGCAACCAGGCGGAGGAAACCTCATCCCGATTTGTCGCGGTTCTGGACCATATGGGAGAGGGGGTGGTCGTCACCGACCTCAAGGGAAAGATCCTTCTCATCAACAAGGCCTTCTCCAGATTTTTCAAGGTGGATGGGTCTGTCCGGGGAGAGTCGTTCGGACTTCTGGCCCGAAAGGCCGGAATCAATGACCTGATCGAAGCGGTTCTGGTCCACCGGGACAGCGTTCAGAAGGAGATCGTTTTTTCCGAAACCTCTCCACCCCGGACATGGAGTCTTGTGGGAACAACGGCAAAAGGGGCTGGACTGACCGATGTCTACGGGGTGTTTCTGCTGTTCGATCTGACGGAAATCCGTCACCTGGAGCGTGTCCGCAAGGATTTTGTGGCGAACGTGTCCCATGAGATCCGGACACCATTGACATCGATCCGGGGATTTGCGGAAGCATTGGTCGACGGAGCCCTGGAAGATCCTGAGACTTCTCGTGAATTTGTCGGGATTATTCTGACCCATGCGCAGAGGCTGGGGGAGATCGTCTCAGACCTTCTCCACCTGTCTGAACTGGAGACCGGAAAGGCGGTCCTGGACTATCGTACGGTTTCCGTGGGCGCTCAGCTGAGCCGGATCGAAGACCTGTACCGTGCGATTGCACGGAAGAAGAATCTGCGTTTCGCAGTGGAGGCCGTCCCGGAAGGCTTGGTGTATGAAACCGACGAAGGCAAGATGGACATGGTCCTTACCAATCTGGTCGACAACGCGATCAAATATACCGGATCGGACGGGGAAGTGCGGGTCGGTGCCCGGCAGGAAGGGGATGAAGTGGTGTTTGAGATCCGGGATACGGGTATCGGAATCCCCCGGACGGATGTGGACAGGGTTTTTGAGCGATTTTACAGGGTGGATCGGGCTCGTTCCAGGGAGATGGGAGGAACCGGACTCGGCCTGGCCATTGTCCGGCATATTGTCGAGATCCTGAAGGGGACGGTCCGGGTGCAAAGCACGCCGGGAGAGGGCTCCGTATTCAGCGTGAGAGTTCCCATGGCCCAGTCCCGAAAGGAAAAAAACTAGCCCTTTCCGGCCAAGGGAAGCTTTCCCGACGGGTTCTGGTGGACTAGAGTCCCCATCCGGCGGCGCTGTCCTGAATGATTCTGTCGAGGGACGATCGGACCGGGATCCAGGGGAGGATCTGGCGGGCCTTGCTTCCACTGGCAATCAGAACGGGTACGTCTCCGGGACGACGTTCGACCGTCCTGAACCGGACGGTCTTTCCTGTGAGTTTCTCCGTCGTGCGGATGATCTCCATGACCGAATGCCCCTGCCCGGTACCAAGATTGAATATCCCGGAAACTTCCCCTTTCAGAAGTCGTTTCAGTGCGATCATGTGGGCTTCGACCAAATCCATGACATGAATATAGTCGCGCACACCGGTTCCGTCCGGAGTCGGGTAGTCGTTTCCGAATACTTTCAGTTCAGGGAGCCGTCCGGTCAGTGTGTCGAGGACGGCCGGAATCAGGTGGGAGCGTGGTATGGCGTGCGAGACGAGTCCGAACGACGGCTCCAGCGCCGCTGCGTTGAAATACCGGAAGATCACCGAAGACAGCCCGAACGCTTTTCCGGCAGCAGTGACGAGGCGTTCCGCCGCTTCCTTCGTTTCTCCGTAGGGGTTTCCCGGAGAGAGCGGATCCTCTTCGGTGATCGGGCCGTTGTTTTTGGTGGCATAGACGGCGGCAGTCGAAGAGAGAATCATGTTCCGTACCCCGAAGGAGCGCATCGTTTCCAGCAGGCGCAACGTTCCGGTCAGGTTGTTGTCCCAGTATTTCAGGGGTTCGAGAACCGATTCGCCCACTTCGATGGCGGCAGCGAAATGGATGACCGCTTCGACCGGATAGTGGGAGAACAGGGAAGTCAGGGCCCGGGGGTCGCGGATATCCCCGACAACGAGGGGAGCTCCGGTCTGGATTGCGACTTCCTTTGTTCCGTGGGAAAGATTGTCGAGGATGACTGTATCGAACCCGTTCTGTACCAGGACCCGGACCATGTGCGAGCCAATATATCCTGCCCCGCCCGTTACAAGGATCATGCGACCTGCCTTCCAAGTATTGGATGTGAACCGAATCGTTCACTGTGATTCTTTCTGTACGGAAGATCCCT
>DAIEST010000145.1 GCA_027346125.1 Leptospirillum sp.
GATGGCGCAAAAGCCCTTTGGCATCCGGAGCATTCATCCTGAAGAATCAGGGTGACAGGTGGGTCAAGACAGGATGGATCCGGAGATTTCCCCAGGGAGCCTCGATGGCAAAAGAAGGTCAGGGAAATGTCGGGGACAGGCGGGCGGACACCGGGAACCTTCTGTCCGTGCTGCTCCTGGAGCGGTATCGGAAGGTGGTCGAAGCGAAGTCGTCCCTGGAACAGCGCCCCGGCGATCCGGAGGCGCTTCATGATTTCAGGACGTCCATCCGGAAACTCCGGGCCCTGATCAAGTTCCTGGGACCGCTGGTTTCGGGATCCGGGAAATCCCTGAACCCGCTCCGGCAGGAGCTGAAGTCCTGCTTCCGCTTTTTGGGGGAAATCCGCGAATGGGACGTGTTGCGCGCCGACTGGGATCGGCTGCGGCCTTCCCTTCCCGGGCCCTGGAAGGAAGAAGCGTTTCCGTTCGGGTCGACAGGGGATCGCCGCCGGGATCTTCCGGACAATCCTCTCCTGCCGGCGCTGGCTGCCTCGTTCGAAGAGGTCCGTTGCTCTTTCGAACGGGGGCTTCGGGAACCGGTCCGTTCCATCGGGTCGTTTTCCAGGAAACGGCTGGGCCGCTGGGACGAACGGATCGTCGAAGGAGGAAGGATGTGGGACTCTCTCGATCTGTCAGGTCGCCACCGGTTGCGGATCGATGTGAAGAACCTCTCGGGGGTTTTCGGGATTGTCCGGATATTGTGGCCCCACGGGGTAGATCCGGAGTTCCCCAAAGCGCTGAAAACGATGCGGAGCCTTCTGGGGGAAATCCATGACCGGGATCGGGCCTTTGCTCTCCTGTCCCCTTTCCTCGACTCCCCCAGGCAGAGACTTTCCGTTCCGGCGGGGGTGCTGCTGGGCTGGTATGCCAGTCTGGGGCGGGATCGGGAAGAGCGCTTCCGGAAGGTCCGGGACCGCTACAGGAAACTGCGGTGTCCGTGGCGGTCCTGACCGGAGGATGCTCATGGCTGGCCGGCTTGTCCTCCGTTCCGGCGGTGGTGGTCGGAGAGGGTGAACGTGGCCGCGCTCCGGACGACCGGGTGCTCGTCCTTGTGAAGGATTTCAAGGATGCCGTCGGGAAGAGCGTCGTTCCATGCCAGGGATTCCCGGACCCAGGGAGAAGGATCGGCCAGGAGCGTCCGGGCGATTTCCTCGGAAAGAGAGACGTTCTTGGCCAGAACGGACCGGATGACTTCCTTGGGGTCCCGGCTCAGGACCTGAAAGGCTTCTTCCGGCAGAAACGGGTTTTGTGCGGCGACTTCCCGGACCAGGGGGTCAGGGTCCATGGCGAGCGTCAACAGGGCATCCGGAGGGGTCGCGGGATGCCCTGCCACCGTTTCGCGGACCCACCGGTCGAGGCTTCCGGAGAGATCTCTCAGCGTTTCAGGGGAGGAATTGGGGCCGACGAATCCCAGTTCGATCTCTTCCCCGCCGGGAGACGGCTTCGGAGAAGATGCGGGCTGGATGGACTGGATCAGTTCGATTTCATAGCCTTCCGGCGCATCGATGAATGCGAAGACGCTATGTCCGGTATGGGTCGGTCCATCGGTGACCGGGACATTGAGACCGGAAAGACGGGAAAGGGTTTCGTCCATGTTGTCCACCTCGAAGGCGAGGTGGACAAGATCCGGTGGAACGGCGACGGGACCTGAAGCGGCGTATTCGGTGATTTCGAGTTCCTCTTCCGATCCGGGCACCCGGAGGTAGGCAATCCGGGATCCCCTTGGAGAGACAAAGCTCCGGGAGAGTTTGAGACCCAGAACATCCTTGTAGAAACGAACGGTCCGGTCCAGGTCGTTGACCCGCATCCGGGTGTGGAGGAGTTTTCTCACCAGGGGCTTTTCAGATCCTGTCATGACGGGTTCCGCCTTTCTTCAGTCTTCAAGTGTGGAAATATCTCCTTCGGGAAGTCCCAGTTCCCTGGCCTTCAGCACCCTGCGCATGATCTTTCCGCTGCGGGTTTTGGGCAGCCAGTCGGTGATTTCGACTTCGTCCGGCTGGGCAATGGCGCCAAGCTCTTCCCTGACGTGATTCTTGATCTGTTTTTTCAGTTTTTCCATGGATTCCGTTTCCACGCCTTCTCTCAGGATGACAAAGGCCTTGATGCTTTCCCCCTTGAGCGCGTCCGGTTTTCCGATGACGGCGGCTTCCGCGACGGCCGGATGGGAAACGATGGCGCTTTCCACCTCCGCCGTTCCGAGCCGGTGGCCGGCGACCTTGATGACGTCATCCACCCTTCCGATCAGGAAGAAATTGCCTTTTTCGTCCCGTTTGGCCGAGTCTCCCGAAAAATAGACCCCCGGAATCTCGGTCCAGTATTTCCAGTAGCGTTCCGGATCCTTGAAGACCGTCCGGAACATGGAGGGCCAGGGTTTCCGGATGACGACAAGGCCGCTTTCCCCGGGGGGGACGGAGGTCCCGGTCCGGTCCACGACATCGGCGTCCACTCCCGGAAAGGGACGGGTGGCGGACCCGGGGATCAGCGATGTGGAGGGAAGCGGCGTGATCATGTGCATCCCGGTTTCCGTCTGCCACCACGTGTCCATGATGGAGAGCTTTCCGCCCGTGACTTCCCGGAACCAGAGCCATGCCTCGGGATTGATGGGTTCCCCGACCGATCCCAGAAGCCGGAGCGACGAGAGATCGTATCGGGAGGGCCAGTCTTTTCCGTGGCGCATCTGGAGACGGACGGCGGTCGGGGTCGAATAGAAGATCGTGACCCGATATTTTTCGATGAGGCTCCACCATCGCCCGGCGTTGGGCCAGTCCGGCGTTCCTTCCGCCAGGAGGACGGTCGCCCGGTTCAGGAGGGGTCCGTAGACGATATAGCTGTGGCCGGTGATCCACCCCGGATCGGCCACGCAGAAGTAGATGTCCTGGTCCTTCATGTCGAAGACCCACCGGGTGGTCAGGTAGGTTCCGACCATGTAACCGCTCTGGACATGGACGATCCCTTTGGGTTTTCCGGTCGTTCCCGATGTATAGAGGATGAAAAGCGGATCGTCGGCGCCGACACCGACCGCCGGAAACGGTCCCGATCCCGCATGCCGTTCCGTCAGTTCGTCGAAGGCGGTTTCGCCTTGACCCGGGAGGAACCCGGGATCTTTTCTGCGAACGACCAGCGTATGCTCGATCGATCCGATCCGTTCCCGTGCCCTCCGTGCCGTTTCCAGGAGAGGAATCTCCTTCCCTCTCCGGAATGCGGCGTCGGCCGTGATCAGGAGACGGGGTTCGGCGTCTTCCATGCGGCTTTCCAGAGCCGACTGGGAGAATCCGGAAAAGACGACCGAGTGGACAAGCCCCATCCTGGCGCAGGCCAGCATGGAAATGACCTGTTCCGGGGTGGGCGGAAGAAAGATCGTGACCCGATCCCCTTTCACGAGTCCCAGTTCCCGGAGTCCGTGGCAGAGTTTCCGGACGGAATCCAGAAGCTGGCCATAGGTGTAGGTCCGCTCTTCCTGGCTGTCTCCCACCCAGATCAGGGCGACTTTGTCGGCATGTCCCGAGGCGATATGCCGATCCAGGGCATTGTGGGCGATGTTGGTGGTTCCTCCGGGGAACCATCGTCCCGTAAAGGTTTCGGGGTTCCAGTCCAGGACGGTGGACCAGGGTTCGAACCACTCCAGTTCGGACGCGACCTTCCCCCAGAAACCGCCGGGATCCGAAACCGATTCCCGATAGACGGATTCGTAGTCTTTGACCCTGGCGTTTTCCAGCGTTTCCTTTGACGGAAGAAAGAGCAGATCCTGGGACTTCGGATGAATATCCTGTCTGGGTTCCATGCGATTTGGGTTCCTTAAGCAAGGTGGTGGTTGTCCTGAACGGAAAACTTCAGTTCGCCGATGGTCCGGATGGTTTCATTCTAATCCAAAAATGGCCCGGAAACACCCTGTCCGGAAAGTCCGGAGGCAATTTCTTCCGGAACGGCCCGATCCTCCATTTTCGTCCTTGTTCATCCGGGTCAAAGACCACTAAAATAAACGTGTCGAAGAAATGAAAGAGGAATTTACCAAAGTTTGTCGATGAAGGGGTTGCGAGATGACAGTTGCTGAGGAAGCAGGACGCATGGATTCTCTTGAGATTGCCGGGATTTCCTTCCGGTCCCGCTTGTGGGTGGGAACCGGAAAATACAAATCGTTCGAGGAAACCCGGGAGGTGATCGAAGCCTCCGGCGCCGACGTGGTGACCGTTGCGGTCCGGAGGGTGAACATTCTGAAGAAAGACGAACCCAATCTGCTGGATCACCTTCCGCCGGACCGGTTCAGGATCCTCCCGAACACCGCGGGCTGCTACACCGTCGACGAAGCGCTCAGATATGCGCGTCTGGCGAGGGCCGCCGGTATTTCCGACATGGTGAAGCTCGAGGTGATCGGGGATCAGAAGACATTGTTTCCCGATGTGATCGGTCTGATCGAGGCGGCCAGGATCCTGGTGAAGGAAGGGTTCATCGTGTTTCCGTACACGAACGACGATCCCATCATTGCGAAGAAACTGGAGGACGCGGGATGTGCGGCGGTCATGCCTCTGGCCGCGCCGATCGGTTCGGGGCTCGGGATCCGCAATCCCTACAACATCCGGATCATCCAGGAAACCGTCGGTGTTCCGGTGATCGTGGACGCGGGCGTGGGAACGGCTTCGGACGCGGCGGTCGCCATGGAGATGGGGTGTGCCGGTGTGCTGATGAACACGGCCATTGCCGAAGCGCGGCATCCTGTCCTGATGGCAAAGGCCATGAGGTGGGGCGTCGACGCGGGAAGGGCCGCCTTCCTGGCGGGACGGATGCCGAAGAAACTGTATGCCAACGCCTCTTCCCCCCTTGACGGGATGCTTTCCGCTCCCTTTCCGGGGGGATCGTCCTGATCCGGGTTCCGGAGGCCGCGGGTACGGGACTGGGGGCCTTTTTCCCGCTCATGTATGTGACGCCCGAGGATATCCCGATCAAGCTTCTCGTGCAGCGGGCCGTCGAGGCGGTGGCGGGCGGTGTCACCGCCATCCAGGTCCGCCGGAAGACGGGGGAAGGGAAAGATCTGTTCGACCTGGCCATCCTTCTGGCCGAATCCCTGCCTGCCGGGTTTCCCCTGCTGGTCAACGGCCGGCTGGATGTCGCACTGGAATCCGGAGCCTGGGGGCTTCATCTTCCGGAAGACCATGTCCGTCTGTCCCGGCTGAGGGGGCAGTCGCCCTCCCTGCATCTGGGAGTCTCCTGCCATAGCCTCGGGGCTGCCCGGAGGGCGCAGGACGAAGGGGCGGAATACCTCATCTTCGGGCCTGTTTTCGACACCCCCTCGAAACGGGAGTTCGGTCCTCCCCAGGGGATTCGGCGCCTGGCGGAGGTGGTAGAGGCGGTCGATCTCCCGGTGATCGCGATCGGCGGCATCGGGGAAGGGAATATCGGAGCGATCCGGAAGGCCGGCGCTTCGGGCGTCGCGGTCATGGGGGCATTGGCTTATGCGGAGGATGCCCGGTCGGCCGCTTTTTCCCTGAGGCGCCAATGGGTTCGGGAGCATTTATGATCCGTTCGTGGAAAAGGGTGTCTTCATTTCTTCTTTTATGTGTCTCGGGAGTCTGTTTTCCGGTGGCGCCCGTCTTTTCGGATACGAGTGCCCGGCCGGGGATTTCGGTGGTCCAGGGAGGATTTTTTCTGGTCTATTCGACACCGGGAAAAGACAACCCCGAAGTGTCCTTTCTGGGAAAAAACTATCCGCTGGATTCCGTTTCCCGGGGTTTTTTCGGCTTGCCTGCCGGAAGCCGCGTGGCCCTGGTGGGGGTCGATTTTGCCCAGAAGCCGGGCATCGTTCCCCTGACGTCGCGGGATCCGTCCGGAACGTTTCCGATCCATATCCGTTCCAGATCGTTCCAGATATCCCGATTGACGGTGAAAACCCGGTTCGTCTCCCCTCCCCCGGCCCTGATCGCACGGATTCTCCGGGAGCGTCGCCGGATCGTCTCGGCACTGTCCCGACGGTCGCCCATCCGCTTCAGACACCCCTTCCTTCTTCCGGTCCAGGGAAAGGTCACCCACGATTTCGGAGCGATCCGGATTCTGAACGGAAAGCCGATGTCGCGGCATTCGGGCGAGGATATCGACGCCCCGGAAGGATCTCCGGTTCGTGCGGCCAACGACGGGACAGTCGTCCTGGCCGGACGGTTTTACTACGACGGGAATATGGTCATTATCGACCACGGAGGGGGACTCCTGACCGAGTATCTGCATATGAGCACCATCCTGGTCCGTCCCGGAGAACCGGTCCTCCGGGGGGCTCTGGTCGGCCGGGTCGGACATACCGGCCGGGTGACGGGACCGGTCTTCCACTATGGAGCGGTGCTGGGAGGACGGCACATCAATCCGATGCTGCTGTCGACATTTCCGGGTTCCCGGATGAAGCTGGCGGAGCGCACCCGGACGGTTCGTCCCTGAAATGCACCCTTGGCCGGTCTGGGTTTTGTCCGGGGTGGATCCGTCGGGAGGAGCCGGTCTTCACCAGGATCTCCGGGTGCTGGAGTCTCTCGGTCTTTCGCCCAGGGGCATCCCGACGTCGTTGACCGTCCAGAACCTCTCGGTTGTGAAAGAGGTGTTTCCGGTTCCCGGGGCCGTTTTCCGGAAGATGGCGGAGACGGTCGGGGAGCTCGAGCGCCCCATGGGGATCCGCGTGGGACTCCTTCCCGATGTTCTGGTCGGGGATCTTTTGTCCCTGCTCGGGAAATGGTCGCACGGGATTCCGGTGGTGCTGGATCCCGTTTTCCGGTTCGGAACGGGGGACCGGTTCTGGGATCCCGGATCGTACAGGGAGATTGCCCGGACAGTGTTTCCGTTCGTCGAGATCCTGACGCCCAATCTTCCGGAAGCGGAAGTCCTGCTCGGACGCCGGATCGCTCCCGGCAGGGAGGAGATGGAGTCCGCGGCCCGGAGCCTGCTCGAACGGTTTTCCCTCCGGTCCGTGTATCTGAAGGGAGGGCATGCCCCGGGCCTGCGAAAGCTCGATCTTTTTCTTGACAGGGAGGAGAAGGAAGGACTGTTTCTGGAGAATCCGTCCGTTTCGATCCCCGGACTTCATGGAGGAGGCTGCACGCTGGCTTCCCTGATCCTGGGGCATCGCGTCCGGAACCCCTCTGTTCCGTTGACCGGGGTCGTGACCCGGGCCCGGACCCTCTTTCAGGAGGCCCTTCTCTGGGAATCCCGGCAGGAGGGAGGCTCCCGCCGGACTCTGGAACGGTTTTTCGGACGGGGTTTTACCGGGAAGACACGCTCTCCTGAGGAGTGAAAGACATGGGGAGGCATGGATGCAGAGTCCGTTCCGCTCTCGTCGGAAGGGAATTCCGTTTGACTTAAATCGACTTATTCAATATTCTCGTAAGATACTTTAGTCTTGTGTCAGACTGAAACTTTTATGCCATTTGCAACATCTCCGGAGTTGTTTTCCGGAATACGCATCGGAGAAATCGGATTTCAGGGACAGAATGAAACAACAGGATTCCCGGACACACAGTTCGCTCGTGGCACTTCGGCACAGTGCCGCCCATACTCTCGCACAGGCCGTGAAGAAGCTTTTTCCGACAGTCCAGGTCGGCGTGGGACCGGCGACGGAAGAGGGGTTCTATTACGATTTCCGGTATGAGCGCCCTTTTACCCCGGAAGATCTCGAGCGCATCGAATCCGAGATGAAATCGGTCATCCGGTCCTCTTTTCCGATTGTCCGCAAGCCGGTCACCCGTTCCGAGGCCACGGAACTTTTTTTGAGCCGGGACGAACCGTTCAAGCTCGAACTGATCCAGGGGATCCCGGACGAGGCGGAGATCACGGTTTATGAACAGGGCGGGTTCGTGGACCTGTGCCGCGGTCCTCACGTCTCCTCCACGGGGGATATCCCGGCGGTCAAGCTTCTTTCGACGTCGAGCGCGTACTGGAAGGGGATCGAGTCTAATCCCTCTCTCCAGCGGATTTACGGGACGGCGTTCGAGAACGAGGCGGATCTCGAAGCCTACCTGAAGCAGCTCGAGGAGATCCAGAAGAGGGATCACCGGAAACTGGGGAAAGAGCTCGACCTGTTCCGGACCCTGGACGAAAAGGGTGCGGGCCTCGTCCTGTGGCTTCCGAGGGGGAGCCAGGTTCGCCGGACGCTGGAAGATCTCTGGAAAACGCTGCATGACCAGCACGGCTACCGGTATGTGTACACCCCCCATATCGCCCGTCTCGATCTCTGGAA
>DAIEST010000147.1 GCA_027346125.1 Leptospirillum sp.
AAAAGGGTAGCGATCCGTTAAGGAAAGTTTCATACATTCTAAATCTCCAAAAACAACAGGATCAAAACGAATGGGAATTCCCGCATTTGTCGTGTTCCAAGATCCTACATCAAACGAATTGGAGGTGCTTGGTAGAAACCGATCAAAATCTGACCCCAAAATTGTTGCAAGGCTATAAAGAATCTTGGAATCGTTAGACTCTTTGAGCATTCGATGACGAATTTCGACTCCCTCCTTTGCAACAAGATGCCAGCGGATAGCATTTTGATAGGACTCATCTGACAGGAGGTCGTAGATCATCACAATCGGATTCTTTTTCTTTGCTTCGCACAAAAAGTTACAAAGAGTACTTGTCAGAGTGTCTTTCCAAAATTCTTCGAGTTTCCTTCCCTTCTCTCTAGATTCAGATTGAATCTGGACCAAAAAATTACAATCGTAATTCTGGATTGGTTCATCCCAAAGCAGAAGCCCATAGGCGGCTGAAACAAAAAGGATTTCAACAGAATATTGATGGAGATTCTCCCAAAAATTAGGAGCGGCTTTTAAAAGTCCATTAAAGAAGCGACTCTTGTAGCGTTTGTAGGCGGGAAGATAAATTTGCTGAGAAGATGAGGACCCGTATCCAAGATCAGGTCCCACTAACATTAACTCAGGATTCGCCCCTCTTTCATCACGATAGCCATCTTTTGTTCCTGTGGCAAAAATCCTTTTTTCTCTATCATTATGCAAATAGGAAAAGATCTCTTTCCGTTTTCGAATAAGCTCCTCCGCTTCCTTAACCATTAAGTTCCTAAAAATCTGACGATCTTCAGTCTGATATCGACGCCCTCCAGATTCTTTATGATTACTACAAGAGAGAAGAATTAAGGTGTGTTCTTTCCCTGGTTGCATCTGACTCCCTCGATCAACAGGCCGAACTAGAAATTGTGCGATACGCGGCCTGAATACACCCCCGTCATCTCTCAACACAAAATGGGAACAGAGCCAAAGAATTCAGGAATTTACGAGAAGATGAATTTTCTTGGAATAGCTTGGACATTGGAGCGGGATACGGGATTCGAACCCGCGACTTTCAGCTTGGGAAGCTGACACTCTACCACTGAGTTAATCCCGCACACCTTGATAGCCCGGATAATATCATACGACGGAATCAGAGGACAAGGTCCGGAAACTTCTCACAAAAAAGAACCCGCTTCGGAACATTCCATCCCACCCCCTCCGACGAATCCGATCAGTTCCAGTTGATCTCCTTCACGAAGAACCCGATCCCCCCATCTCTCCCGGGGGATGATTTCCATATTCAGTTCCGCCACAAGGTGCCGGTCGGAAAACCCCAGGTACTCCAGTGCTGCCAGCAACGTGGTTTCGCTTGGCACTTCCGTTTGCTCTCCGTTCAGACAGATGGTCGTATTCAATCGTCACTCCGTTTCAATCCCGGCGGGCCAGATCCTGTCGACAAACTTTCTAGACACAATCCCGTGTGTTTCATGTATAATGTGGCGACGATAGAGGTGCCCTTTTCCGGCATTCCACCGATTATGGCACTCCGGTTCCCCTGCATGCGGAATAAAACCCGACAATGATCGCAAGCCCGATTGCACGCTCATTCTTCATTGCCCACTGGGCCTTGGTCACTGGGCTTGCCTATGTGAGCGCCGACATTGCGACCGAATCGATCCGGACCCGTCTCGAACCGGCAGAACTGTCCTTTCACACCGGCATCAGCCTGATTCGGAAGCTGCCCGGCCTCCCGACGGAAGACGATCTGCGGCTCATCGTCTCGCGGAACCCGTTCAGCCCCGACCAGCGGGGACAGGCCGGACTGGCAGAAGTCTTCGATCTGGATTCCGGACCGTCGTCCATGGCCCAGTCCGCAAACGGGGATGTCGTCGCCGTCGGAAACTGGATGAACCAGAAGAAGCTTCCCCTGCTCAAGCCCTCCATTCTGAAGCTCCGTCTTGTCGGAACGCTTGTCGCCCCCGGAACGATGGGGGGAGCAGTGATTCAGAGTATAGGAAAGGAAGACCAGAAATTCTATCATGTCAACGAAGAGATCGTCCCGGGCCGGATAGCGCTCATGTCCGTCCGGAAAGACTCCGTCATCCTCAGGGTCGGGCAGAGCTTCGGCATCCTGAAAGCCCATTACGACGTCGGGGACGATGCCGGACAGGAACTCTCCGATTCGGGTGGAAACACCTCCCTGCACGGCATACGGAAACTGGACGCCCATCACTGGCTCATCCAGTCGCGAGCCATCCAGTTCGCCATGAAAAACATGAATGCACTCATGATGCAGGCCCGTGCCGTCCCGAACATGAATGCCGGACATATGGACGGATTCCGGCTGGTGGCCATCCAGCCCGGAAGCCTCTACCAGGAAGTGGGGCTGGCCCCGGGAGATGTGATCCGCTCGATCAACGGGATGTCCATGAGCAACCCGCAGAATTTCGTCAAGGCATTGACGACACTGGGATCCGCAACCCAGGTCCAGATCAATCTGGTGCGGGACGGAGCGCCACAGACATTCGACTACCAGATCCAGTGAGGGGAAACCTGAATCCATGCCCAGTCTGATGAAAAACCGCTCCATTGTCAGAGGAACCCTGGGACTTGGTGCCGCATCACTCCTGTCATTCCTGCTGACGACGGCAGACGTCCCTTCCGCATGGTCCGCCTCCCAGCTTCCTCTTCCCGTTCCCCTTTCCACATCCCTGCCTCCGCAGAAAGTCTTCCTGAACTTCCGCAACGTCGATATTTCCGTGATGGTCAGGTTCATGAGCGATCTCCTGAACAAGAACATCGTCATGGACGAACGGGTCAAAGGGAAAGTCACCATCCTTTCTCCACGGAAAGTCAGCATTCCTCGAGCCCTTCGCATTTTCGAACAGGCCCTCAGGATGAAAGGCTTCGAAGCGGTCGAAAAAAAGGGGATGGTCTTCATTGTTCCCGCAACGCAGGCGCCCCAGGCGCGGGAACTTTTTCTCTACACACTCGAGAACACGAGCGCCAAGTCGATCGCCAAAACGGTCAACAGCATTCTTTCAAAGGGATTCACCCCTCTTCCCGTAGGGGCACTCCGGCAAGGCGGTCTAGAGGGTCCCGTCCAGATCGTACCGGACAAATCCTCCAACAGTCTGCTGGTATCGGCCACACCCGATGACTACCAGACCATCAAGTCCCTTCTCCGGGAACTGGATCGCCAGCCGGGCGAAGTCTACGTCAAGGCTTCCCTGATCGAAATTGCGACAGACAAGCTGAACAACATCCAGGTCAACCTCCTTGGGGCTCTCACCACAGGCTCGAACGGAAGCGGAGTGATCGGCGGGACAAACTACGGAATGCTGGGAGGAGTGGTATCCGGAGCCACGGGGGCCAACGGCGCAACCTCCACGACAGGGACTCCGGCCGCAACCGGCGCCGCGGGTGCCGCCACGTATCTCACCGGACTGACCGGACTTGTCGCAGGCGTTCTGACCGGAGGTTCTTTTACCTACGGAGGCGTCAACTATCCCAGCATCGGCTCCCTTTTGAACGCGCTTCAGACCGATTCGGATGTCCGGACGCTCTCGACACCCGAAATCCTGGCCACCGACGCACAGAAGGCCAAGATCACCGTGGGGGAGGACGTCCCGTTCATCACCGGGCAGAGCCAGACGGTCGGCGGAAACGTGATGACGATGATCCAGCGGCAGAATGTCGGGATCACACTGGAGATCACCCCTCATATCCTGGCGCACCAGCGGGTCCGCCTCGACCTGAAGCAGACCATCTCCGCCCTGACCAACGCATCCCAGCTGATCGGAACCATCGCTGTCGGTCCCACCACCACGAAACGGGCCACCAAAACCATCCTGACGGTGAGGTCGGGGCAGACCGTCGTGATCGGAGGCCTGATCAGCTCGACAAAATCCCTGAACAAGTCCACGATTCCCTGGCTTGGGGAGATTCCCGTTCTGGGCTACCTCTTCTCGGGTACATCCAATCAAAAGAAGCGGGACGATCTCCTGATTTTCCTGACACCCTACATCATCCGGAACGCTTACTCCTACGCCCAGGTCAAGCACGACGCTCCGGCGGAGCTGAAGGAATACTCCCGCCAGAATGGTCTTCTCCAGACACTGATCCTCCAGAAGAAATCCACCTCCCGCTCGGCAGGATTCTATCTTGGAACAGTCAATCCTCCGGGAGCTCCCGGATCTCCGGAATAGGCAGACAATGGATGCGCTCAGCCGGGTTCTCCATGTCCTCTGTTCTTCTCCTCCCGACGGGGCACCGGAGGAACCGGGAGCGCTCCTCCAGCGTCTGAGAAACAGCAATCCGGACGATCTCTGGCGGGAGTGGGCCCACTCCCGGGGAACGCCCTTCCTGTCGGAGTATCCGATCGACCGGATCTCCCCCGAACTGATCATGGCCACCCCTATCGGATTCGCCAAGACCTATCTCCTCCTCCCTGTTCGACCGGAGAGCCCGGAAACAGGTCCGGCAATCGAGGTCCTCATCGGCCATCCCCGGGCTTTCTGGGCTTTGTCCGCGC
>DAIEST010000148.1 GCA_027346125.1 Leptospirillum sp.
TCGCCAGGACCATCCGCCAAGAGGGGATCCGGGTCATTCATACCTTCCAGCCCAACGCCAATGTACTGGGAACGCTCATTGGCCGGGCACTGGGGGTTCCGGTGATGATCTCCCGACGGAATATGGGAGACTTTGAGGGGCTTGGTTCTCCCAGACTTGCCTGGATCCAGCGCCATCTGACAAACCGATGGTCCACCCGAGTTTTGGCGAATTCGCTGGCTGTCCGGGAGGCGGCGATCGTCGGAGAGGGCTTCTCCGACGGAAAGGTGGCGCTCATCTACAACGGACTCGATATCAAACGGTTCAGTCCGTGTCCGGACCCTTCCCCTCTCCGATTCGCTCTGGGCTTACCGGAAACCGCTTTCGTTTTTGGGATCGCTTCTGGATTCCGTCCGGTCAAGGGTGTGGATTTCATGATCCGGGCATTTGCCCGTGCCTATCCCGATTGTCCAGGCTCGGTCCTCGTGATCGCAGGGGACGGTCCGGAACGGGTTTCTCTCAAATCTCTTGTGCGCTCCCTGGGAATTGACGAACATGTCCGTTTTCTGGGAGTGCGCTCCGATATGGAATCGGTCTATCCCGTATTCGATGCGTTTGTGCTGTGTTCTTACAGCGAAGGATTTTCAAATGCGATTCTGGAGGCCATGGGGATGGGAATCCCGGTGATCGCCTCGGAAGTCGGCGGAAATATTGAGATGGTTGCCGACGGAGTGCAGGGATATCTGGTGCCTCCCGGTGACGAGAAAGCCCTTGCGGAAAAAATGGTCCGGATCTCCTCCGACCGGGAACTGGCTCGCGCTATGGGTCGTGAATGCCGATCCTGGGTGGAGCGGACCAACGACCGTTCTCTGGTCCATCGACAATTTGCAACTCTTTACCAGGAGCTTCTTCGTGTCTGAATCCACCCTGCCCGGCTCCCGTCCGATTTCCGTCTGTCATCTCTTTCCGTCGCTCCCCCTGCACGGCGCGGAAAACCATTTTCTGAAACTGTGCCGGAATCTTGACCCGACCCGGATCAGGACATCGATTCTTCTGGTGGTCGAAGGCGGGGAACTGGTTCCGGATTTCGAGGCACTGGGCATTCCCGTCACCATCATTCCCAAAAAAAGCCGGTACGACCTGTCAGTTGTGCCCCGGGTCAGACATTTCCTGAAGGAGGGGAATTTCGACATCGTCCACACGCACCTGTTCACGGCCAATTTCTGGGGTCGGCTTGCCGCGATTGGACTTCCTTCCATTCTGGTCAGTTCCGCCCACAATGTGGTGGCGAAGGAAAGGCCTCTTCTGGTCCGGGTGGAAAACTTTCTGGACCGTCTTCTTTCGCTTCCGACGGATGCGATTTTCTGTGTCACCGGTCAGGTGATGCAGTCGATGGAGAAGGACGCCGGGCTTCCCCGACAGAAGCTGGTGACGATCGAAAACGGGCTGTCTTTCTCCGACCACCCTGAACGCTCTATCGAGTCCTTGGAATCTGCCCGTTCCCGTCTAGGTCTTCCTTCCGGCATCCGTGTGCTGGCAGTCATCGGGCGGTTTTCCACCCAGAAAAACCACCCGGGTTTCCTGGAAGCCCTGAATCAGGTGCGAAAATGGTATCCGGACGTGGTGGCGCTTTTGGTGGGGGAAGGGGAGCTTGAACAAAACATCAGGGAGATGGCCAGTCGGCTGGATCTTCTGGAAAACCTCCGGTTCCTGGGCCAGAGACGGGATGTGCCGGAGATCTTGATGGCCCTTGATTTTTTGGTGGTTCCGTCTTTGTGGGAAGGCCTTCCCAATGTAATGCTCGAGGCGATGGCGGCCGGGATCCCGGTGGTGGCCACACGGGTAGGAGGGATTCCCGATGTGCTGACAGACCGGAAGACGGGCATTCTGTGCGAACCCTCTCCGGAAAGTCTTGCGGAAGGAATG
>DAIEST010000172.1 GCA_027346125.1 Leptospirillum sp.
GATTCCGATTCGAGCGCAAAAAACATCTGGCGACAGAACGAGAACCAATTCGGGCGGATTGTTTTGCGGGATCTTCGGTCACCGGAACAGACCCACCGCTGTGCATGTAACAACACCCACAAATGATCTTCCCCGGGAGAGGGAAAACGCCGGTACAAGGCTCCAGTTCCTGAAGCATCCCCAGGAAAAATCCACTTGCCCCTCCATGAGACCGTGCCTTTTCCTGATGAATTGTCCCAGGAGAATCCTTACGAAATTCCGCCAGAATCTCAATGGACAGTTAAGGTGGGTAAAACTGCCCTTCCGGCATTCCCCTCACGATATGGAAAACCGGCCACTCTGACGGACAGACAAGAATGATGCGACAACCACATTGCGATCGGTCACTACGATCAAAAGACGGTCCCGGCGAATTTTCTCCACGCCAAGAACGAGGGCTTCACCTTCGTCGAAACCCGATCTTTCCTGTGCCGCCCGAACGAACTCCAATGTATTTTCCCGTGGTTTCCTCCCATAAGCTTTCAAACTATACAGGACAATCTGTCCGACAATTTTTCCGTGCGATCGCTTCTTCCTGGAACGGCACACAGATTTCATCGGACAATGGAATAGTCTGTGGGACACCACCTTCTTATTGGTGCAGTGATGAAATGATGCACTGGTGATTTCGTATCATATAACCATCCGCTTCACAAATCCCTGCCTTGTTCAGGATCCTCACATCCCCATTGTCGAATTTTCTTCAATCTTTTAGGAACTTCCCCTCTGAAAGGAGGCATCAGAGAACTCCCACCAACTATCCAGAGTTCACGTCCACCTGTCCTCACCGGGCACGTGCTGTCCTGCAAGAATCCGGTTCAGCCGGTTCGAGAACTTTTCGACATCCGTCCTCGTAAAGGGGCTCGGACCTCCGGTTTCCACGCCCGCTCCCCGGATCTCGTCCATGAAGTTCCGGACGGACAGGGCTTCCCGGATATTTTCCGCGTCATAGATCTCTCCCCGGGGCCCCAGAACCAGCCCGCCCTTTTCGACCACTGCAGACGCCAGAGGAATGTCGGCGCTGACGACCAGATCGCCCGCTTCGGCAAGACGGGCGATTTCCCGGTCGGCCATGTCGAACCCGTCCGGAACCTGGATCGACCCGACATAAGGAGATTTCGGCACCCGCATAAGCCGGTTTGCGACCAGGGTCACCCGGATCTTGTTCCGTTCGGCCACCCGGAAGAGGATTTCCTTGACCTGTTTCGGGCAGGCATCGGCATCCACCCAGATTTTCAGAGGAAAACCTCCTTTTTCTGCCAGTTCCCGGACTTTGTTCCAGGCATTCAGCGCTCGGCCAGAAGAGTGAGAATCCCCACCAGCGGGATCCCGACCCAATCCGGACGGTTGTCCATCTCATACTCCAGCTCATAGAGGGCCTTTCGGAGAAGATAGACCGTGAGAAGCCGGAAAATGGAACCCCGGGACGGCAGCAGATCCCGTCCGGACTCCATCTTCCTGAAGTAGGCCGAAAGGTAGG
>DAIEST010000191.1 GCA_027346125.1 Leptospirillum sp.
GAACAGCAGCGCGTGGCGATTGCCAGGGCACTGCTCCTTCATCCGGGACTTGTTCTGGCGGATGAGCCGACCGGGAATCTGGATACCCATACCAGTCTCGGAGTGTTTGACCTTCTGCGCGAGTTGAACAGGGAAGAGGGAATGACGCTCATCCTGGCCACGCACAACGAATCCCTGGCACAGTTTTCGGACCGGGTCATTCATATGGAAGATGGCCGGATTCTGAACGGAAATCCGGGAGAAGGGACTGTTTCCTCCCCCTCCCGGTAAATGATGTCAGGCCGTTTTGGCTTCGCCCGTCGAACTTCCCGAGGAGGGAGCCGGCGTTGCCGGAGCTGAAGCGGGAGCTGCCGGGGAGGATTCAGTGGATGAGGAATCCTTGGTGGCGCCTGTCGGCTCCCCGTTGTTTCCTTTCCGCACATAATCGGTGATGTAGAATCCCGTTCCCTTGAACTGCAGGGCCGGTTTTCCCATCAGCTTGACAACCGGACCGCCGCAAACCTCGCACACCGTCATGATCGGATCGGAGAACTTCTGGATTTTCTCGTACACCTTGGAACATTTGTCGCATTGATATTCATAGATTGGCATGGGCAACTCCATTTCGTTGGATTAGGGAAAATACTGTCCAACATGCATTCTTTGACCTTAAGATAAACCAGTCCTCACCCAAGAGCAAGACTTCCCCGGACCCGTCTGTCAGTCCAGTCTCGAAACGGCTTCCTTGATGCGTTGGGCACCTGTTTCAAGCACTTTCAGCGATGCCGCAAAGGACATTCGCATGTGATGATCGTTCCCGAACGGAGTCCCCGGAACCAGTGCCACCCGTGCGACGTCAAGAAAAAACTCGGCCAGTTCAAAAACGTTCAGAAGCGGGTGCCCGCGATAGGAACGTCCCAGAAGTCCCGAAATGTTTGGAAAGACATAGAATGCGCCATCGGGCATGGGACAGGAAATGCCTGGCACTTCATTGAGCAGCGAGACGATTCTCAAGCGTCTCTGGGTATAGGCCTCAAGCATGGGCCGGAAATCCTTGTCTCCCGAGGAGATTGCGTAGGCCGCCGCCTTCTGTGAAATCGAGGTCGGATTGGAGGTTGTCTGGCTCTGTATGTTGTCGACGGCCGTGATGATTTCCCGGGGCCCTGCAGCATAGCCGATTCTCCATCCGGTCATCGAATACGTCTTTGAAACGCCGTTTACGATGATCGTGGAGTCTTTGAGTTTTTTGTCCAGAGAGGCAATCGAGGTCGGCTGATGGCCATCAAAAGCAATTTTTTCATAAATCTCGTCGGAGATGACGATCAGTCCATGTTTCAGAACGATCTCCCCGATTCTCTCAAGTTCCTTCATTCCGACGACTGCGCCTGTGGGATTGTTCGGGGAGTTCAGGACCAGGATTCTGGAACGGGGCGTAACGGCTGCCTCAAGGGCATCCGGATTGAGCCTGAATCCTTCGTTCTCCTTGCAGGGAATGAAAATCGGCTCTCCCCCGTTCAGAAAAATCTGATCCGGATAGGAAACCCATGCCGGCGTCGGGAGCAGGACATGATCTCCGGGATTGACCAACGCCTGGAAAATCTGGAAAAGAGAGTGCTTTGCCCCACAGGAAACCACGATATCCTTCGGGGTATAGGAAAGTCCCTGATCCCGCTGGAATTTGCCGATGATCGCATTTTTAAGCTCCAGGATCCCGCCAACGGCCGTATATTTTGTAAATCCATCCCTGATCGCCTGTATCGCAGCTTCACTGATATCTTCCGGAGTCCTGAAGTCGGGTTCTCCCCCCGAAAAATCGAGAATATCGATTCCCTGCTCTTTCAGTTCCCGGGATCTGGCCGCCAACTGGAGTGTCGGTGAGGGTTTCAGGCGGGACAGGCGGTTGGCGAGCACAATCTTGTTGGGTGTGGTCATTCCAGGTTTCTCCGGGAAAATTTTTGCTTGAGGGCTTCTTCAACGGAAGCGGGTACGAGTTGGGAGAGATCTCCTCCAAATTCGGCAATCTCCCGAATCATGGTCGAGGTGATGAACATATATTTTTCGCTGGGCATCAGAAAGACTGTTTCGATATCTCTCGCGAGGGTCTGGTTGATCAGCGCCATCCGCAGTTCATAGTCAAAATCGGAGACTGCCCGGACTCCCCGAAGAATCACCTGGCAACCACTTTTTCGGACAAAGTCCACCAGAAGGGAGTGGAACCCGACGACCTGAACGGAGGGCGGAGGGGCCGGAGCCACCTGGCGGATCAATTCTATCCGTTCATCGAGAGAAAAGAGAGGGGATTTTCTGGGATTTTCCGCGACGGCAATCAGGATCTCGTCAAAGATCGTGAGAGCCCTGTTCAGCATATCCAGGTGCCCGAAGGTAACCGGGTCGAAAGTACCCGGATAGACCGCTTTTTTATTCACTCGATGCGTCGTCTTAGCAAAGCCACCCGGCTTTCGCCATAGGCGTACGTTTTAAGTAGTTCGAAACCCCTCTGCTGCACGAGCTCCGCATGATAAGGATCTTTGTGGTGAAA
>DAIEST010000193.1 GCA_027346125.1 Leptospirillum sp.
GAAAGCAGGATCGTGCCAATGCGCTTGAATCGTTCCGGAAAGGAGCGCATGGCGAGTCCCGGATCGGGAGATACGCATGCCGCCACTGCCAGATCCGGCTGGCTGTCTGGTCCGGTCGGTGTCCATCCTGCAACAGGTGGGGGACAGTGACGGTCCATCCCGGGTTCTCCCGGCCGGCGTCTCCCGCCGACGAGACCGGCAACCGTTATCTGGAAGGAAGCTCGGGCTTGCCCGATCCGACCTGGGACGCTTATTCCCTTGGCCAGTCCACCTGATTTCCGGCTCCGGAAGGGGCGTTGTCGGAAAAGCTTCCGGAACAAAGGGCCGATTCCCGAGGAGAGCCACCTTCTGTATGCTTGAACCTGAATCGGAAGAGAAGCCTGCCAGTATCGTCTTCTTGAAATTCACGCTTTGCAGACGGCTTCTGTTTTTCATCGAGATCTGAAATCGGCCTCCTTGACCGATTTCCACCGTTTCGTTCTTGAGGAGCTTATGCCTGGACCCCTTCCCCCCATTCCGATCGAATCCATCACCTCCCGGATCTTTCTCATTCGTGGTCAGAAGGTCATGCTTGATTCCGACCTGGCCGAACTGTACGGGGTCAAGACGAGCGCCCTCAACCAAGCCGTTAAAAGAAACCATGAAAGATTCCCTCCCGACTTTGTTTTTCAGTTGACGGGTAAGGAGAAAGACGAGGTTGTCACAAATTGTGACCACCTCTCCCGCCTCAAGTTCTCTCCGACACTACCCTATGCCTTTACCGAGCACGGAGCCTTGATGCTCGGAAACGTCCTGAAGTCCACCAAGGCGATCCAGGTCAGTCTTCTCATTGTCCGGGCCTTCGTCCAGCTTAGGGAAATTCTCTCCACCCACAAGGAATTGGCCCACAAGCTGGAAGAATTGGAACGGAAGGTCGGGATCCACGATCAAGTCATCGTCGATCTGGTCGAGGCGATCCGACAACTGATGGAGCCGCCAGCGGAGAAAAGGAAACAGATCGGGTTTGCAACCGACAAGTAGAGGCAATGTTCGCTGCACGATGTTCGGGGACCGGACCCATCGAGGAATGCCGGGGAATGGTCATCCTGTCGGGATACGCCGCCCCTCTTCACGAGGATTTTCCGGGGGTGGACTCGAGTCTGCCGATCCGCCCAGTCCAGGTCCAAAGAGATGTGGAAGCATAATGTGTCACTTTCCTTAAAAGCCCTGAGTTTTATTCCGAATTTAAGAACTGAATGCAACCCTCGCATGTTTTTGAGGTTAAAAAGGCTCTAATCCTTGCCCAGTCGGAAAAGCCGGATGAAATCACTGAATCATTCCAGGAATGCGAGGACTATCAGGCTTCCCCAATCTCTTTGATCTTTAAAAGGAGCTTTTGTGTAACCAATTGTTGCGCCGATCACCTAGGCCCCAACTGGCCCAATTCCCCTTTAATCTCGCAATGAACAGCTCGTCTCCATTTTTGAGCAGTGGTGCTAGGATATCGCGGATCTCGCTGGCACTTGATTCAGACCTCACCAGCCAGACAGATTTCTGCAAGTGGCACCAAGTGAAATTGGCATTGATGGTTTCGGTAACTCGCTCGTAATTTTTAGGCTTGTCGTTCGGTTTTTGGAGATCGTACGCGATTACATAAACCATTGTGAATACCTCAAAATTTATGGTTTACAATTACATTTTTTTTCATTGTAGCACATATAGCGAATATTGCAAATAAGTCAGATATGGAATATGATATCGCAAGAAAAATGAATAACACAGCGAAAACTTCATTCGAAGGAGCTCATTATGGGGGTGCGAGGGAATTTGTCGGAAGAAGCGACTGGTATCCCGAACTTTGATCAAGATTCTGATCAGGATCAAATGGAGGCGCTTGATTTGTACTCAAAGCTCAGGGATACGAAGGCCAAACTCATTGGATCTGACGGGAAACCACAGGTGCTTCCGGGCAACCTGGACTCATTTCTTTTAACACTCCTGGCCGATGTATTAAATGGCGGTTCGGTGACGATTCTGCAAAGAGACACCACGCTAACGACTGTCGAAGCAGCAAAATTTCTCGGTGTCTCAAGGCAGTTTCTCGTCCAGGAAATCGATAAAGAGAGAATTCCGCACCACAAGGTAGGAACTCATCGCAGGTTGTATGTCCGGGATGTGCTGGGGTACAAGAGCAAACGGGATGCAAGTCGTAGGAAGAACCTTGACGATCTCGCCCTGGCAGAATATGAGGAGGGTCTTTACGAGAAGAGTCTGAATGATTCCGACACCTGACAATGAGTATTGCGTTGTACTCGATTCATGTGTGCTCATACCCATGCCGTTATGTGACACTCTCCTCCGTTCAGCTGAGAGTCCATCTCTTTTTCGCATTGCGTGGAGTCAAGAAATCATGAATGAAATCCGGAGGGTCTTGGTGGGAGAAAAATTCGGATATTCACCGATGCAAGTCGATCGCCGGATCCAGAAAATGGGGGCTGCTTTTCCTGAGGCAACCCACTGTGTCCCTCAGACTCTCATCAACAGCATTGTGGGCCTGCCTGATCCAGATGATCGACACGTTGTTGCCCTTGCCATCCATGCCCACGCAAATTCAATAGTCACAGAAAATGTTAAAGATTTTCCAAAAGCTGTATTGAATCCTCACAATTTGACCGTAATTTCCACAGAAGATTTTCTTGTCAATCAATTTCTTCTGCATCCGGATATCATGCACGAAAAGCTCGATTCCCAAGCAGCAGGAATAGGAAAAAACCGGGAATTTGTTCTGTCTCTTCTTAAAAAAACAGTTCCACGTTTTTGCGAACTTTGTTTGTAAACAACCACGCCCAAAAGAGCGGAGGTTGTTTGAGGGGTGGTTCCATCAGAGGCAGGAGCGATAAAGGCAACCGGAAGTCTCAAGCCCGTTTTCCTGTCTGAAATGCGATCGCACCATGAATGCGGATGAAAATGCCGCCAGAAACATTGGTTTCAGGGCAGTTGTCAATCCGGCCTGCCACAGTCCAGGGTGGACACCTGAACGGTAAACCTCCACCGCAACGTCTTCTGTTTAGTGGAAGGTGGTTGACAGTACGGCTATTTTCGGGAGGATTCGAGGAGGTGCGGGTGGGTCCCTTGAACGGACTCGATTCATGCGGATGATACCGTGGCGTTCCTGTCGCGTCTGCACAAATCCCCGGGTGGCGGAGCTGCCGCTGTGCACTCCGTGTCTGGAGAGATTCGATCGGGAAACCACGGACCGGCCGCCGGTCCGGCTTTCCCCCGAGGGGTGTCCGATCCGCGCTTCGTTCTGGTATGAAGGGTTCCCCCGTGAGATGTTTCTTCTGGCCAAATTCCAGGGAGACCGGGCGATCGCCGATTTTCTGATCGGAAAGGCGTTCGGCCGCTTGGGAAGTCCGGACGGGATCCGTCTGTGGCTCCCGGTTCCTCCGGATACCGGCCGTCTGTTGAGAAGGGGGATCTTCCTTCCGGATCGGATGGCCTACCGGTTCAGCCGTCTGACGGGGATCCCCTGGTCTGCCGAAGGGGGGCGTCCCCGGACGGGGGCCGAAAGCAAGTTCATGGGAAAGACCGAACGCTCGTCCATGGGCGAAGATCGGTGGATTTCCCTTCCGGGATCCACGCCGGGACAGGGAGTGTGTCTTCTGGACGATCTGGTGACAACGGGGGAAACCCTGCGTTCGTTTGTCCGGTTTCGTCGTCGGCAGGGGGATCATGTCATAATGGCCTCGACATTGTTCGATTCGCGCTTGCGGCTGGACGGGCCGTAACGCAATATCCGGTTTGACGGTCATGGTGGTCGAGTGTGAGTGAGGTCAGGAAAATGGGGGACACCGTTTCTTCCCCGGACGCTTCCCTGTTGAGGGACGAAGAGAAAGAGTCGATCCGGGATCTGCTCCGGCGCCTTTCCGAAGCGCTTCCGGGCTTTGCCCCGCGCGAAGGTCAGCGCCGCATGATTGCGGAGGTCGCCCGGGCGTTTTCCCATTGCCGCAATGAGGACGATCCGCCCACGACGGGCCGGAACCTTCTGGCGATCCAGGGACCCACCGGTACCGGAAAAACGATGGCCTACCTTCTGGCCGGACTGGTCCTGGCAAAGAGCCGGAAAAAGACCCTTGTCGTTTCCACCGCGACGGTGTCTCTCCAGGAACAGCTCGTTTCGAAAGACCTGCCCATTCTGGCCCGGGCATCTGAGATTCCGTTTTCGTTCGAACTGGCCAAGGGGCGCGGGCGCTACCTCTGCGAGCGCAATCTCCTGAGCCTCACCGGAAGCCGGTTCCCGGAGGAGGCGTCCTGGAAACGGCCCCCCTCTCCGGAGGAGATCCGCATGCTGGACCGGATGAAGGAGCGGTTCGGAAAAGGATGGGACGGCGACCGGGACCGATGGGAGACGCCGGTGCCCGATTTCCTGTGGTCCTCCATCGCGAACCAGTCCTCCTCCTGTACGGGGAAGCACTGCGACCAGTATTCCGGCTGCGGGTTTTTCCTCCGTCGGGAGGCTCTGTCCAGAGCGCATATTGTCGTTGCCAACCACGATCTGGTCCTGTCGGACCTCTCCCTGGGCGGAGGCGTTCTTCTGCCGAAGCCGGAAGAATCCCTTTACGTTTTCGACGAAGGCCATCACCTCCCCGGAAAAAGCCTGTCCCATTTCAGGGCGGAACTCGAGATCGAAGGGGCGCTCTCCTGGGTCGAGCGGATTCCTGCGGTCATTGCCCAGACGGCCAGAACGAATGCCGGAAAAGAAGGGAAACCGCCTCCCGCGGAGGAGACGGACTCCCTTTCCGAAGCGCTTCAGGCGCTGTCCCGGTGGTTCGAATCCCGCTGGGAAGGCACGTTCCGGAAGGGCGAGGCGGATGGACCGGATGCCGGCGGCCGGGGCGAAACGCTCTTTGGCGCCGGCGGGGAACGCTCTTCCTGGCGATTTCCCGACGGGCGGATTCCGGACGAATTGTCCGAGATCGCCCGCCTGGGGGAGGCGGCGTCGAAGACGCTTCTGGACAGGGTTCGGGAGGAGAAGGATCGGCTTTCCGAGGATGTTCCCGAAAAAAACGCCGAACGGGGTTCCCGGGATCGTCTGATGATGGACCTGGGCAATCTTTCCGACCGGCTTTCCGGAGCGAACCAGCTTCTCGGGCTCTTCGGCTCCCGCGATCCCGCGGAAGGTCCCCCGGTGGCCCGCTGGGTGATCGCGCGCCGGCAGGGGGGAATGCGGGATCATCTTCTGGAGGCCAGTCCCGTCTGGGCCGGCGGTCTTCTGGAACGCATGCTCTGGGGCCGCGTGTCGGCCGCGGTCGTGACATCGGCGACGCTGGCGACACTGGGCTCCTTTTCCTCTTTTGCGTCCCGGGCGGGACTTTCCTCTTTTCCGGATGCGACCTATACAGCCCTTGCCTCCCCGTTCCGGCTGGAACGTCAGGGGGTCCTCCGGATCCCTCCGCTGACCTCCAATCCCTCCGACCCCCTTGCCCATACGGATGAGGTCGTGCAGCTTCTGCCGGATCTTCTGGATCCGGCCGGGGGATCCCTGGTCCTGTTTGCCTCCAGGCGCCAGATGGAGGAGGTCCATCGGCGACTTCCCCGAGACTGGAAAGACCGGATCCTCCTCCAGGGAGAACGCCCCCGCTCCGAGATCCTGGAACTCCATGCCCGGCGCGTTGCGGCCGGCCGGGGGTCCGTCCTGTTCGGGCTGGCATCGTTTTCGGAAGGACTGGATCTGAAGGGGGATCTGTGCACCCACGTGATTATCGCCAAGATCCCCTTCTCGGTTCCGACCGATCCGGTGGAAGAAACCCTGGCCGAATGGATCAAGAGTCGCGGGGGGGACCCCTTCCGGGAGATTTCGCTCCCGGACGCGGGACTTCGGCTGATCCAGGCCGCAGGCCGGCTGATCCGCTCCGAGAGCGATTCGGGAACGGTGACCATTCTGGACAGGCGGCTGACGGAGAAATCCTACGGCCCGCTTTTGATCCGCACACTGCCCCCTTTCCGCCGGGAGTCGTCCGTGTCGCCGTCTCCGGAGTCTTCCCGCCGGAAGGGGCCGCGTCAGGGAGGGTCGTCGAATGACCAATGACCAGCTCCGCATCTTTCTGAAAGTCTCGGAACTGGAAAGTTTCACTCAGGCGGGGGAAGCCCTTTTTCTGACCCAGCCTGCGGTCAGTCTCCAGATCAAGACGCTGGAGCAGGGTCTGGGCGTCCGTCTCTTCGAACGCAAGGGCCGTCAGGTTCTCCTGACCGAGGCCGGAAAGGTCCTGCTCCCCTATGCCCGGAGAATCATGGACGAAATGGCCGACGCGCGGGCGGAGGTCGGGCAGTTTTCGGAAGAGTCCCAGGGTTCTCTCAGGATCGGGGCGTCCACAACGATCGGCGTCGCGATTCTTCCGGCGATTCTGGCGGGATTCGTCCGGAGTTTTCCGGCGATCCGGACGCATCTGTCGATTCTGAACACGCACCAGATCATCTTCGATCTGAAAACCTCCGAGATCGATGTCGGGTTCATCGAGGGAGAGCTTTCCCGGACCGAATCCCAGGGGATCAACCGATCCTTTCTTGCGCAGGACCGCCTCGTGTTCGTGGATTCGCGGGACGCGCCGCACGTGAAGGGAGAGGAGACATCCCTGGAAGAAATCCGGAAATTGCCGCTGATCGTGCGGGAGCCGGGCTCGGGGACGCGCCAGGTGCTGGAGAATGCCATGCTCGACCGGGGCGTTCTCCTGGATCAGTTTTCCGTTTTCCTGACCGTGGGCCATACCGGCGTGATCAAGAAACTGGTCGGAATGGGATCGGGTGTGGCGTTCATGTCCGTCCTGTCCCTCGAACCCTCCGATTTCGACTCCCTCCGGGTTGTTTCCGTCTCCGATTTCCATCCCTTCCGGGATCTCTGGATCGTGACGCCGAAACGCGGACTGACCGCTCCGGCGAGACTGTTTCTGGATCGGGTCAGGGACGACCTTTCAAGTCCCCGTCCGGAGGCCGCGCCGGATCCCCCTCGTCCCGAATCCGGCGGAGGGGACTGACCGGGTGAATCGGGGAACGATGCGCGCACAGGACGCCGGTCCGTCGAGGTTATGCGAGGTGACCCTGACGCATTTCGGGGCATTTCGCGGGTGCGTCTTCTCCTGCTCGCCGGGGCTCAACGTGGTGACGGGGATGAACGGAACCGGAAAGACCCACCTTCTGAAACTGGTATATGCGGGTCTGCGGCATTGGTCGGGCACGCCATTCGACCAGGCGCTTCCGGATCTCCTTCTCGCTCCGGGAGAGGGGATCGACCGGCTGCTGTTCCGGGATCCCCTGGTGCGGGAAGGCACCGTCTCGTTCAGGACGGACAGCGGCGCCTGGGCGTTTCGCCTCGAAACCTCCGGGAGCCGCGGAAAGACCGCCAGAGTGCATCTTCAGTCAGATCCGGGGAGCCCCGTTCCCCCGGCCTTTCTCTTTCCGCTCGAAGAGCTTCCGGAAGGCCGGGGGAACGGGAGGCCCCACCCCCTGACGAAACCCCTGATCGCGGAAGTCGAGAAGGCCATGCCCGGCCGCGTGGTCGTTCGCGGGCGGCGTCTGAAAATCGCCAACGCGCGCGGGGAGATCGGAATTTCCCTCGCGACCCCCGTGGTCCGGCAGCTCGGACTCTTGTCGCTTCTTCTCCGGCGAGGCCGGATGGGGCCGGGATCGGTCCTTCTCTGGGACATTCCCGAAGCGGACGCAGGTCCGACGTTCATGGGACAGATCGCGGAATTGCTTCTCTCTTTCCAGCGCTCGGGGATCCAGGTCATCGTCGCAACCCGCGACTACGTGCTTTTGAAGGAGATCGACCTTCTCCGGAAAACGGAGGATCTCGTCCGTTACCACAGCCTGTTCCGCGATGAGCGGGAGGACCGGATCCGGGTCTCGGAGTCGGACGACTTCCCGGGAATCTCCCCGAATCCGGCGTCGGAAGCGTTCCGGAGCCTGTTCGACCGGGATGTGGATCGGGCCCTGTCGAGACTGGGCATTCCGTGACAGTGCGCGAAGGCGGGTTTGTTTTCGACTTTTCGAGCGCTTCGGCGTGGGAACGGTTCGATCCGCCGGGGCGGGCCGTTCCGCAGGGAATGTCCATGGTCGACTTTGTCGTGGAAGAGACGGACCGCCTGCTCCTGGTCGAAGTGAAGGATCCCTTCCCCCCGCCCGGCCCGGATCCTCTTTTGCCGAGACGCGCGAAAGGCGGGATCTGGCCGAGGGGAGAGGGGTTCCGGATCGACCGCCTCATTCACCAGTCCCTGGTCCCCAAGGTCCGGGACAGCTATACCTATCTCCATCTGATGGGCCGCGACGAAAAGCCGGTTCTGTATGTCGTTCTCCTGGGGTTCGACCGGATTTTCCGGGAAAACGACCTTCTGGTCGTCGTCAAGGACCGTCTGTCCTCGCGCCTCCGGCAGGAAGGACATCTTCCGTGGAAGCGCCCGTATGTCCTGGATTGCCTTGTCCTGGATCCGGATCGCTGGAGGCGGTTTTTCCCCGAGTACCCTCTCTCGAGGGTTTCCCGGCAGGAGGAAGGCGAATGATGAGCCTGAGACGAAAATCTGTTATAATTTTCGAAAGGCAGGTTCCGCCCATGACGGCGGTTCCATGGAGTTTCGGCTCGGGAGTCGGGGAATCCCCGGAAATCTTGGGGAGGCGCCCGCCCGATCCGTACGGAGCGGTTTGAAAAAGGAGCGACACATGTTCGGAAATTCAGGTTTCGAGAAACGATCTCCCTTTGCCGGAAATATTGTGGACAGTTTGCCCAGTTCTTCCTCCATCGGGCAATATATGGTCAAGGTCTACGGTCTTCTCGCCATGACCCTGCTTGTTTCGGCGGGTTCCGCCGTCTGGGGAATGGGGGCGGGGCTGCCCGTGTTTGCCGGTCACCCGATCCTGATGGCGGTCGCCATGTTTGGAACGTTGTTCCTGTTGATGGCGGTGCAGCGCGTCCCGGTGGTCAATATGCTCGTCATGTTCTTCTTTGCCGGGCTGATGGGCGCCTCGCTCGGGCCGATGCTGGCCCAGGCCGTGCGTCTTCCGGGCGGTCAGACGATCGTGGCGGACAGTCTCCTGATGACCACGGCCATCTTCTTCTCCCTGTCCCTTTACGCCCTGGTGTCCCGGAAAAGCTTCTCCTTTCTCGGGAGCTTCCTGTTCACGGGACTGATCATCGTCGTCATCCTGTCCGTGGTCCAGATCTTCTGGCATCCGCTGTTTCTCCAGGCCCTGGTCGCAGGGATGGGGGCGCTGGTGTTCTCCGGACTGATCCTGTTCGATACGGCCCGGATCATGCAGTCGTCCGAAGGGGAGTTTACGCCGGTCATGGCAGTGGTGACGCTTTATCTGGATATTCTGAACCTGTTCATTTCGCTGCTCAGGATCTTCGAGCTGTTCCGGGGAGAGGAGTGACTCTCCCCCTTTTCTGACTGATTTCTGGAAAGGGTTCCCATGTTGAAAGAGTCCCAATGGATCTGGATGGACGGGGCACTTGTGCCCTGGAAAGAGGCGAACGTCCATGTCCTGACCCATTCGCTTCACTATGCCATGGCCGTGTTCGAGGGAATCCGGGCCTACGACGGCCCCCGCGGGACGCATGTTTTCCGCCTGAAGGAGCACATCGACCGGCTGATCAATTCCGGGAAGGTCATGCACATGGCCTCTCCCTTCACGTCGTCGGACCTGATCCAGGCGACGGTCGAGACAGTCGGGCGCAACAGTCTTTCTTCCTGCTATATCCGGCCCATCATGTACGTCGGGTACGGGGACATGGGAATCTACGCCCGCCAGAACCCCATCCGGGTGTCCATCGCGGCCTGGGAATGGGGAACCTACCTTGGAGAGGAAGGCCTTTCGAGGGGCATTCGGGCCAAGGTCAGCTCCTACCAGCGGTTCGGGGTCAACTCCTTCCTGAACAGGGCCAAGGTGTCGGCGCATTACGTGAACTCCCAGCTGGCCAAGTGGGAGGTCAAGATGGCCGGATACGACGAGGCGATCCTGCTCGACCACGAGGGGTTCGTCGCCGAAGGTCCGGGAGAGAATATCTTCATCGTTTCCGACGGGGTGCTCCGGACGCCGGTCCTGAAGACCGTGCTGGACGGAATCACCCGGGATGCCGTCATGGTTCTCGCGAAGGAAGAGGGAATCCGGGTGTCGGAGGAGATTCTGACCCGGGACGACCTTTATCTGGCGGACGAGGCGTTCTTTACCGGGACGGCCGCGGAGATCACCCCCATTCGCGAAATCGACGAGCGGACGATCGGTTCCGGCAAGCCGGGTCCTGTCACGCTCAGACTCCAGAAGCTCTTTTTCGACGTCGTCAGGGGAATCTCTCCGATCCATCCCGAGTGGCGCCATCCGGTCACTCCGTCCGGAGGCCGGTAGAGGTTTGAAGCTTACCCCTCCGAGGCGGACCGACAAAGATCCCGGGCCGCCCGCCTGGGCTTCGGATCTTCCGGGAAGGACCCTGTTTCTCCTCGACGGATTCGGGTATATCTTCCGGGCCTACTACAGCCGCGTTTCCTTCACGACCCGTTCCGGCATTCCGACCGGGGCCCTGACAGTCTTCGCCAACATGCTGCTCTCCCTTCTCCGGGATCTCGGTCCGTCCTACATGGCCGTCGTCTTCGAGAGCCGGACCGGGAACGTGCGCTCGGCAATCCTTCCACAGATCAAGGCCAACCGTCCGGAGCCGGCCCAGGACTTCCTGGTCCAGATCCCCTATATCGAGCGGTTGATCGAGGGACTGGGGATCCCGCTCCTTTCCACCGACGGATACGAGGCGGACGACACGATCGCCGCCCTGGCCCGGTGCTGGCTGGAGGAAGGAGACCGTCTCTCGGTCCCCTCCCAGGTCATCGTGCTGTCGACGGACAAGGATCTGCTGGCCATGGTGAACGACCGGGTTTTTGTCTTCGACCCGATGAACATGAAGCTGATCCGTCCGGAAGACGTCCGGGAAAAGTGGGGGGTGGATCCGTTCCAGATCCCGGATCTGCTCGCGATCACCGGGGATGTGTCGGACAATATTCCCGGGGTTCCGGGAATAGGGCCGAAAACGGCGGCCAGGCTTCTCGAAGGCGGGAAGACCATCGACGATCTCTTTTCCCGTCTCGACGAGGTGCCCGCCGACCGGATCCGCAATCTTCTCGCGGAGCACCGGGAGAATGTCTTCAGGAACAAGTCCGTCACGATCCTTCATGCCGGACTTCCCCTTTCCGGCGACGGGGAATCGCTGGAGCGGAAGACTCCGGACCTGGCCGGACTCCGGTCGCTTCTGGAGGAACTGGAAGCCCCCGGACTCTTTTCCCGGATCCGGAAATGGGCCCAGTCCGGAGGGGTCGGGGAGACGCCGGAGAGCCCTGCCGTTCCGGAGGAATCCGGGAAGGAGGAGACTCCGGACGTTCCAGGATTTCCCGAACGGGGGATCGATTTTCTGCCCGGCCAGGGAGTATGGAGATACGAAGGGGAGAGCGCGGTGTTTTTCCCCCTGTCGGATCGCGCGGAGATCGGCCGGTGGATGGAAGAGTGGGGCAGCCGGTCCTGGCCGGTCTGGTGCGTGGATCAGGCGACGCTGTTCCGGGAACTGGAGGAATTCTCCTCCTCCCGCCTGAATGTCGCCTTCGACGGCGTTCTGGCGGCCTATCTTCTCGAACCGGGCCACCGGGGATATTCTGTGGAAGAGATCTCCTCCCGTCTCTTTGTGGACCCGTCGGGAGAACGCCCCCGGATGGTCCTCCGGATCATGGGACGGCTGTGGAACGACGTCCACGGGGCGGGTCTCGGGGAGCTTCTCCGGCGCGTGGAGATTCCGCTTGGACGGATCCTCCACCGGATGGAGCGGGCGGGCATCCGGATCGATCTTGAAGCGCTGGGACGGGCCAGGAGGCACATCGAACAGCGGATTTCCGGCCTGGAGGCGGAGATTTACGAACTGGCCGGAGGGCCGTTTGCGATCCTCTCTCCCAAGCAGGTGGGGGAAATCCTGTACGGGCGACTGGGTCTGCCAACGGCCCGAAAGGGCAAGACAGGGTATTCGACCGACGAGGAGACGCTGACGGGCCTGTCCGGTCTCCATCCCCTTCCGGAGAAGATCCTGGCCTACCGGCAGATGAAGAAACTCCTGTCCACCTACGTGGAGCCCATCGAGCGGGGACGGGACGGGAACGGAAGGCTCCACGGACAGTTCAACCAGACGATCGCCGCGACCGGCAGGCTGTCCTCTTCCAACCCGAATCTCCAGAACATTCCCGCCAGGACGGAAACGGGGCTCGAGATCCGCCGCTGTTTTGTCGCCCAGGAGGGGATGCGGCTTCTTTCGGCGGATTACTCCCAGATCGAACTGCGGCTTCTGGCCCATTTCACGCGGGACCCGGAACTGATGGAATCTTTCGCCAGGAATGAGGATATCCATGCGCGGACGGCCCGGCTCCTGTTCGGGGAGCCCGTCACCGGCGAGACCCGGAGGAAGGCCAAGACGATCAACTTCGGGGTGCTGTACGGCATGTCGGCGTTCAGTCTCGCCCAGGATCTCGGCGTCCAGGCGGACGAAGCCAAAGGTTTCATCGACCGGTATTTCGGAGCGTTCCCGAAGGTCGGGCCCTTCTTCGGGCAGATCCTGGAAGGAGCCCGGAAGACGGGCGAGGTCAGGACGATTCTGGGGAGACTCCGAAAGATTCCGGAGATCGGCGCAACGGATCGCCGAAGCCGGGAATACGGGGAAAGAATGGCGATCAATACGGTTCTCCAGGGATCCGCGGCCGACCTGATCAAGAAATCCATGGTCGATATCGCCCTGGAGGGGGAGGAGAACGGCCTGCCGGGCACCCTTCTGGTCCAGGTTCACGACGAGCTTCTGTTCGAGGTTCCGGCGGACCGGGTCGATGAGGCCGGGGACCGGATCCGCGCCCTGATGGAAGGCGCCATGACGCTCGCGGTGCCGCTCGTGGTGCAGATCGGTCACGGCATGAACTGGGTGGAAGCGCATCCGGGGTGATCCCGGATGAACGGCATGCCCTGAAAAGAAAGGATGTCCGATGGAAATTCAGGGGAGCGCGGATCGTCATGCGCTCTTGGAGGGGATGAACCTTCCGATGCTGGGCCTGGGAGTGGGGACCGCCCTGGCGTCGATCGTGGTCGCGGCGATCGGGACGGCGATCATCCTCCGGAAATACAGGGGGACCCAGGCGCAGGGATCCGTCCAGAAATGGGCCAGAATCGGCTGGATCGGGTTTGTGGTCTACCTGGTGGCCTATATCGGATATTTCGTCCACAGGAGCTCTCCGGAAAAGGTGGCCTATCCGTTCGTTCCGGGAGACCGGATGATCGCCAGGGGGGACTACAACGGGGCCATCAAGTTCTACGGAGAGATCGCGAAAAAGTATCCCGACATGGCACTGGCCCACTTCAAGCTGGGAATGGCCCTCCGGATGGTCAAGGCGATCCGCCCGTCGATCCGGGAACTCAAGGAGGCGATCCGGGACGATCCGGACGCGCCCGAGCCCTACTTCGCGCTGGGTTCGATCCTCTGGACACAGGGAACCTCCGAGGACGCCATGCCGTATTTCCGGAAAGGACTGGAACTGGATCCCCAGAACCGGCAGAGGGCCTTTTTCATGAAAATCATCCTGAGGGGGGAAGCGGAACGGAAAGGCCAGGTCAAGCCGGGCTCCGAGGGGCGTCCGAAACTGTCTCCGGCGGCTCCGGCCCCTGCCGGGGCGGGGACGCCATGATCTTTCCGTTCAGGACACGGTTCACCATCTTTCTGGTGACCTTCCCCGGCCTGCTGGACATGGTCTGGATCTTCGAGCGGTTCCTGGGGCTCCCTGTGCGCTATCGCCATCCGGGGCTGATCGTCCCGGAAGCCCTGCTGCTGACCGCCTTCCTGGGGCTCATCATGTGGAGCTTTGTCGTCCGGTGGCTCGGGAAGAAGGAGACGGTCGTCCTGCTGGCGGTATCGATTGGAATGGCCCTTGCCGGATTCCTGAGGCTCTTCTGGATCGTCTGGTCGCCTCTTGCGGACCCGCTGCTCAAGCCCCACCTCTTCGAAGTGGGGGGCCTGGTGACCGGTTCGCTGATCCTCGGGATCGAGGCAGAGTCCGGTCGTCGCTATTTTGTCAGGCAGGAGGAGAAGGAGCGGGAGGAGGGCCGGAAAGCGGCCGGGATCGCGCAACCCGTCACCGGACAGAGACGATGATCGTGATCGGCCTGACCGGAGGGATCGCGTCCGGAAAATCCCATGTGGCGCGATTCTTCGAGCAGGAAGGCGTCCCGGTCATCCACTCCGACCGGCTGGCCCGGGAAGCCGTCGAGATCGGCACTCCCGCCCTGAAGTCCGTGCTGGAGGCGTTCCCGGACGTCATGGCGCCCGACGGATCCCTGGACCGGAAAAAGATGGGCCGGAGGATTTTCGACTCTCCGGAGGACCGGCGCCGTCTGGAAGAGATCCTGCATCCCCGGATCCGGGAGCTGTTCCGGCAGCGATTGAGCGCGTTCGACGAAACGGTCCCGGTCGTCGTCTACGAGGTCCCTCTTCTCTTCGAGACGGGCCTGGATCGGGAAATGGACCTGACGGTGGCGGTGGACGTTCCCGAGTCCGTTCAGGAAGAAAGACTGGTCCGTCGCGACGGACTGTCCGGGGAGGAAGCCCGGCGGCGTCTTCTGGCCCAGTGGGCCCGCGGGGACCGGAACCGGAAGGCGGATTATGTTCTCTCCGGCAGTCTGCCGGAAACCCGTCTCAGGGAAGCGATCCGGGAGATCCTGGACGTCTCCCGGAGTCTCGTCAAGAACACGGAGAAAGAGGAAAGGAGAAGGCAGTGAGAGAAGAGGTCAGGAAGGCGATCTTTCCGCTGGCAGGGCATGGAACCCGCTTTCTGCCCATGACCAAGGCCTCGCCCAAGGAAATGCTGCCTCTGGTGGACAAGCCCGTTGTGCAGTATGTTGTGGAAGAGGCGGTCGCGTCGGGAATCGGCGAGATCATCATGATCACCGGCAGGGGAAAGAGGGCCATCGAAGACCATTTCGACATTTCCTACGAGCTCGAGGACGTGCTTCTGAAGAAAGGCAAGCATGCCCTTCTGGAAGAGGTGCGGAAGATTTCCGATCTGGCGGAGATCGTCTATACCCGTCAGAAGGAATCGAAAGGATTGGGGCACGCCGTTCTGTGCGGGCGCCAGCTGATCGGGAACGAACCGTTCGCCGTGGCCCTCGGCGATGAGGTGATCGACGGTCCCGAGCCGGCCCTGTCCCAGCTGGTCTCTGTGTTCCACCGGGTGAACGGTCCGGTGATCGGGGTCCAGCGGGTTCCGAGGTCGGACGTGCCTTTCTACGGCATTGCGGCGGGTCGCCGGATGGGAGAAGGTCTGATCCAGATCGAATCTCTCGTGGAAAAGCCCGGCGTGGAAGAGGCTCCCTCGGATCTTGCGGTGATCGGACGATATGTCCTGACCGCGGATATCTTCGGGATTCTGGAGACGCAGAAGCCGGGAGTGGGGGGGGAGATCCAGCTGACCGACGCATTGCGGACGCTCTCCGGAAAGAGGCCGATCTATGCTTATGAGATTAAAGGCAACCGATACGATACGGGAGACAAGTTGGGATTTCTGAAAGCGACTGTACAGTTCGGGCTGAAGAGCCCGGAACTGGGGGACCTGTTCCGGAAATATCTGGAGCGCATTCTGTCGTCTGCCGATGGACCGGAGGGTCGATGAGCGGTTTTGATTCCCTCTTCGGGGCTGTGGGGGAAGACGAGGAGCCGGGCCCCGATCCGGAACGGATCTTCTGGGCACTGGACGACGGGGCTCCCTACCGGGAGGCTTCGGCGCTTCCGGAGAAGTTGCCGGAAGTTCTCCCGTTCATGAGTTCGCGGGATCTGGTGGTATTTCCGAACATGGTCGTTCCCATTGTCGTGGCGAAGCCCCGCTCTGTGGCGGCTCTCGATTCGGCCCTGTCCGGAAACCGGCTCCTGTTCGTC
>DAIEST010000201.1 GCA_027346125.1 Leptospirillum sp.
GAAGGGGTGGACGGATTTCTGGTGAATCTCGGCGCCTACACCCATACAAGCATCGCGCTGCGCGACGCATTTCTTTCGGCGGCAAGACCTTTTGTCGAAGTCCATATTTCAAACATCTATCGCCGGGAATCATTCCGTCACACAAGCCTTATCAGCGATATCGCCGCTGGCGTGCTCATCGGCTTTGGTCCTTTCGGATACCAGATGGGGCTCAGAGGGCTCGTACTGAAGATTCGCTCCGCGGGAGATTCCGTCAAAAGAGATTCTCCAGGAGTCGCTGGCCGTTAGTTTTCAGTCACCAAACATTGCAGGAGTCAGAATGGGAGTCATTGTCACCAATGAATTTCGGAACGGGTCCCGCCTCGAAGTCGAGGGAGAACCCTATATCATTGTCGAGTTTCAGCACGTCAAACCCGGAAAAGGCGGATCCTTTGTCAGGACCCGTCTCAAAAGCCTTAAAAGCGGAAGCGTGATCGACCGGACATTCCGGTCGGGAGAAAAATTCGACGAACCCGACATTGAAGAGAAAACGATGCAGTTTCTCTACGCCGAGGGCTCCGACTACATTTTCATGGATACCGAGAATTACGAACAGCTTGCCCTTTCAAAACAGGAACTGGGAGACCGTGTCCTCTACCTGAAGGAACAGATGGTCGCCAATATCCTCTACTACCGGGGAAAAGCCATTACGGTGGACCTCCCGCTCTTTGTCGAACTGAAAATCGCCGAAACGGATCCGGCCCGGAAAGGCGATACCGCCTCCGGCGGTTCGAAACCGGCCAAGCTTGAAACCGGAGCGATCGTCAAGGTTCCCTTTCATCTTCAGGAAGGGGATATCATCAAAGTCGACACACGGACAGGCGATTATATAGAACGCGTAAAGGCCGTCTCATGAGAGTCTCCGGTTTCGCCGATTCGGAACTTGAACTCCTTCCCAGAACCGTGAGGTTTTCTTCGTGACCAATTCGGAAATTCAGGAACTTCTGGCCTTGCTTCAGAACACCAACGTGACAGTCTTCGAGCTTGAACAGGAAGGTACCCGCATCAAGATCCAGAAGTCTCCGCTCGCCGTTTCAGACGCCTTCCGCATCCTTCCTTCCCATCAGAACCGGATGGAAGGCGTCAATGTCGGAACACCTTCTGATCGCACGACCGTTTCGGGAAGCCCGAATCCCAGTCACAGAATCATAACCGCACCAATCGTCGGCACGTTCTACCGTTCTGCCTCGCCTGAATCAGCTCCTTATGTCGAGATCGGCGCACCCGTCCAAAAAGGACAGATCCTCTGCATTATTGAAGCAATGAAGCTCATGAACGAGATCGAGTCCGAGTTCGACGGGACCGTTCGGGCCATTTTTCTGGAAAATGGGCAATCGGTGGAGTTCGGGATGCCGTTGATCGAGATCGAACTCACGGCGGAATCCTAGAGGTCGTGATGAATCCGCCTCCTTTCCGAAAAATCCTCGTTGCAAACAGGGGAGAAATCGCCGTCCGAATCATCCGGGCCTGTCGCGAGATGGGAATCCGGACCGTTGCAATCTATTCCACTGCAGACAGAGACGCGCTGCATGTCCGTATGGCCGACGAATCGGTTTGTGTGGGCCCCCCGGAAACAAACGTCAGCTATAGAAACATACCCAATATCATCAGTGCCGCAGAGATCACCCAGGCTGAAGCCATTCATCCCGGATACGGATTTCTGTCGGAGAATGCCCACTTCGCAGAGATCTGCCAGTCGGCCGGCGTCATCTTTATCGGTCCCTCTCCCGAAAGCATTACCCTGATGGGCGACAAGGCCAGGGCCAAATCCCTGATGCGCGAAACAGGCGTACCCGTTGTTCCCGGAAGCGAAGGAGCCATCTCATCCGAAGAAGAGGCGATCGCGCTCTTCCGGGAAGTGGGACTTCCCCTGATCATCAAGGCTTCCGCAGGTGGAGGGGGGCGGGGAATGCGCATCGTCCACCAGGAAAGCGACTTTGAGAACGCCTTTCAGGCGGCCCAGACAGAAGCGTACCAGGCATTCGGTTCAAAAGATGTCTATATCGAAAAATATTTTATCAACCCTCGGCATATCGAGATCCAGATTCTGGCTGATGCGCAAGGGAATGTTCATGCATTCGGAGAACGCGATTGTTCCATCCAGAGACGCCACCAGAAACTGGTCGAGGAGGCTCCATCCCCTTTCCTGACGCCGAAACTCCGTCAGGAAATGTCGGATGCGGCAATGAAAGCGGCAAAAGCTGCAGGGTATATCAACGCAGGAACGGTCGAGTTCCTGGTGGATGAGCGAAAGAATTTCTTCTTCATCGAAATGAATACCCGAATCCAGGTAGAACACCCTGTCACAGAAACCATTTTCCAGTACGACCTCGTCAAGGCCCAGATCCGGATCGCGGCAGGACTGCCCATCGATCCGCCGGGAAAGTCCTTTGGACACGCCATCGAATGCCGGATCAACGCGGAAGATCCATGGACTTTTGCCCCGTCTCCGGGAACCATTCAGCAGTTCATGATCCCTGGAGGACCAGGCATTCGCGTGGACACCGCTTTTTTCGGAGGAGCCACTGTCCCCCCCCACTATGACAGCCTGATCGCAAAACTGATCGCGACCGGGCGCACAAGAGACGAGGCATTGGATCGAATGTCCCGGGGGCTTTCCGAATTCGTGATCGAAGGAATCAAGACGACGATCCCCTTCCATCTGGCTCTCATGGATGACGACGAGTTTCGGAAAGGACAGTATTCAACCGGCTTCGTGGAACCGTTCCTTGTTCGACGTCCCAAAGAAACGGATCCTGCGGAAGCGTAGCAGACCGGATCCGCACCACTTGCAGAAAACAGCCAGACCTTTTAGCGCAAACACACTGGACACCTGAATCCATGACCCTTCCCCGTCTTGTCTACCTGTCCGGAACACAGGACTTTCCATCGATCGAGGCTTTCTTCCGGCATGTGGAAACACTCTGTCGGGCGGGTCTCCCCTGGTTCCAGTTCCGGGAGAAATCCCTTCCGGACGAACCGGGACTTGAACTGGCGGATCGTCTCCGGGTATTGACGCGAGAAACCGGCACACTTCTGACAATCAACGACCGGACCGACATGGCCCTCCTGTCCGGAGCGGACGGTGTCCATCTCGGACAGGACGACATCCCTTCCGTTCGGACGCTCAGAACGATTTTTCCATCGTCCACCCTTCATCTGGGGATCTCGACACACAACCTCTACGAAGTTCGGAGAGCGCTCCTGCTCCAACCGGACTATCTGGGAGTCGGCCCGATCTTTTCGACCTCCACCAAGGACGTGGGCGTTCCCCCACGAGGGAGCCGGGCATTGACCGAAACCCGAACGGCCACAACGCTTCCCCTCATCGCCATCGGGGGAATCAGGCCGGAACACGCTCCCGAACTCTTCCGGGCAGGAGCCACCTCACTGGCCGTCTCCAGCATACTGACCCATTCCGACGATCCGGCCGCCCTGTTGCGGGCATTCCTCTTCTGACACCTTTTTACAGGAACGACGTTCCGGGAATCAGGAATCGCTCAATCTCATCGGAAGGCAGCGGTCGACTGACCAGAAACCCCTGAACGGCATCGCAACCGAGCCCCCGCAGAAGACCGAGCTGTTCATTCGTCTCCACTCCTTCCGCAACAACACTCAAGTTAAGGGAATGGGCCAGTGAAATGATGGCAGAAACAATGGAGAGGCTGTCCCGGCTTTCTCCCATGTTGACAATGAAAGACTGGTCGATCTTCAGCTCATTGACCGGAAGCTTGGCAATATAGTTCAGAGAGGAATACCCTGTCCCGAAATCGTCGATGGAAATCGATAGCCCCTTCTTTCTCAACTCCTGGAGTTTTGGGGTCGTTCCCGGAATATTTTCCATGATCAGACTTTCCGTGATCTCAAATTCGAGCAGAGAGCGCATGGGATCGGAACCTTTCAGGGATTTTTCCACCGTTTCGACAAAATCCTTCTGACGAAGCTGAATCGCCGACACATTGACCGCAACCCTCGGAACGGCAAGTCCGCTTTCAGACCATCGAACCCCGTCTGAAACGGCCTGATCGATGACCCATCGCCCTACGTCAAGAATCAGTCCCGTCTCTTCAAGGATCGGAATGAACTGGGCAGGAGGCACCAGACCGGTATCCGGATCCTGCCATCGAATCAATGCTTCCAGACCGCTCAGCTCTCCCCGTTTCAGGCCGATCTTGGGCTGATAATGCAGAACGAACTCCCGGTTCTTGATTGCCCGGTGGAGTTTTGTTTCGAGCTTGAGTTTCTCGGCAACCCGGGCATTCATCTCCTGGGTATAAAACAGGATAGAATCCCCGACGCCCTGTGCCTTCAGGAGTGCCGTTCCCGCGTGTTTCATCAGCGTATCCGCATCCCGGCCATCGCCCGGAAAAAGGGCGACCCCCACCCGTACCAGAATCCTGATCTCCTGATCCGAGATCAGGAACGGGTCTTCCAGCAGGTTGAACAATCGATCCTCCAGGAAGTGAACCACTTCCGCCTCGGATTCGATACCGTTCAGAATCATGGCAAAACAGTCGTCCTTGACGTGAGCGACGCTGCTTGGCGTTTCGGCGATGCCGGTCAACCGGGATGAAAATTCCTTCAGCAGAAGGTCTCCGGTTCTTCGGCCCATCGTATCGGTGAGCGCCTGAAACCGTTCCAGCGCAATAACCAGAACCGCCATGTTCTGCCTGGATTCTTTTGAAGCTTCAACAAATTGATTGAGACGATCGAGAAACAGCATCCGATTGGGAAGACCTGTCAGAACATCGAAATAGGCAAGATAGTTCAGCCGTTCTTCCTTTTCCATCGCCTCAAGCGCAAAAGACAGGTCATCCGACAGTTCGGTCAGCAACTTGACCTCCGAAGCGTTGAAGGCACCCGCCTCCTCCGAATGGAAGACCAGAACCCCCGTCTCTCCATCACGAACCCGGATTGGGAAAAAAGCCATGGAACGGGATCCCTGCTCAAGGAGAGATTCCCTGATCGGCCAGTCGAACTCTTTTTCGATATCGTTCACGATGACGACCTGGCGCTCGCGAGAACTCCTGCAGACCGTTGCCCGATCCTCTGCCAGGCGATGAAAGATCGGGTCGGGCTGGGGCGCTTCTTTCCGGAGGGTCTTCCAGCTTGCCGGAATATTTTTTCCGGAAACCGGATCGGCCATGGCAATCCATGCCGACGGGAACCCGCCATGTTCGACTGCGATCCGGCAGGCTTCCTGAAACAGTTCCTCCCTGTCCCGGATCCGTACGATCGCCGAGTTGATCCCGCTCAATACCTCATGGATCCGGTTCAGGCGAGCGATCCGAAGTTCCTGCTCCCGCCGATCGGTGATATCCACTGATACCCCCGCGACCATTTCGACGGCGTCTTCCTTCCCCAGAATCGGGAACTTGGTCGCAAGCCAATAGCGTGTCTGGCCATTTAACCTTGTCACCTCGACCACCTGGAGGGACTTTCCTGTCGACAGAACCTGCTGATCATTTTTCTTGAGAGCGGAAGCGATATCGGACGGCCAGACATCCTGGATCTTCCGTCCAATGACGTCGTTCAATCCGTGCCTGAAGGATTCCAGCCAGTAGGAATTTACATAGAGGTAGGTCCCGTCGAGATCCTTGATATAGGAGACCCCGGGGAGGTGTCTCATGAAGAGAGAAAATCGCTCTTCGCTCATTCGGAGGGCTTCTTCCGCCATCCGGAGAGCGATTTTCTCTTCCGTGTCCTTGATCGCCCGGATAACCGCCTGGGGAAGACGGTCCGGACGGTTCTTGAGAATATAGTCAGTGGCCCCCATCTTCAGGGACTCGATGGCGCGTTCCTCTCCGATCGTTCCGGAAACAAAAATGAAGGGGGTGTCGGGAGCGATCTCCCGTGCGATGGAAAGGGCAATCAATCCATTGAATCCCGACGGAAACGAATAATCGGACAAAATGATGTCGGGACGGAACTCTGTCAGCGTCTTTTTGAACAATTCCCGATCGGACACGACCCGGCTTTCGAAAAGAATCCCGGCACGGGCCAACTCCCGGAGTTCCAGTTCCGCATCGGTCGGAACATCCTCAAGAAGCAGGATCTTCAGACTTCTCCCTGAAACGACTTCATCGATCATCTCTTCTGCTCCTCATCATTTAATGAGATCACAGGAGGCATGAAACAGCTCTTCTCCCCCCCCTATCCCGCCAAATCGCTCCTCCCACACTCTACAGGGCCGCGGTCAGACTTCCGGCAACCGGTTCGTCAGCATCCAGTAAAACCCCACATCCGATACCGTTTCGACAAACCTCTCGAACTCCACCGGCTTGACGATATAACTGTTGACTCCAAGCCGGTACGACTCCACCAGATCTCTCTCCTCGTGCGAGGACGTCAGCATCACGACCGGAATCGTCCGGGTTCGCTCATCGGCCTTCAGCTCCCGCAACACTTCAATCCCGTCGATCTTGGGAAGCTTCAGGTCGAGAAGAATCAGTTTGGGAGGATTCAGGAAGGATCTCCCGACATACTGTTCCTGGCAAAACATGAAATCGAGAGCTTCCCGTCCGTTCTTGACCCACCATACGTTGTTCACAAAGTTATGACTCTTCAACGCCCGGAGCGTGAGTTCCGCATCCGCGGCGTTGTCTTCCACCAACAGGATTTCGATCTGCTCGTATCCACCCGTCATCGTCGACTGCCTCCAGAATGATTCATGCCACTTCCATCGCGCAGGATCGCGCTAGGAAGACTCCACCCGGGAAGGCTCTGCGGGACGGAGCGGAAGGGAAAAGAAAAAAGTCGCACCCTTGCCCTCCTCTCCCTCGGCCCAGACCCTCCCGCCATGACGGGACACAACACGCTGAACGATCGCAAGGCCGACTCCGGTCCCCGGAAACTCGTCCGTCGAATGAAGCCTCTGAAAAACACCGAACAGTTTTCCGTAGTACTGCATGTCAAACCCTACCCCATTGTCCCGAACCGAGTAAATGACCTCATCCTCCCCAAGAATTCCTTCCACTTTCACCGATGGCTCCTCCTTCTTGCTGCTGAATTTCACCGCATTCGACAAAAGATTGACCCAGACCTGGTAAAGGAGAGCCCTGTCTCCCCAAGACGCTGGAAGCGGACCGAAAGAAATCGGAAGCATACCCGGATCTTTGGAAAGGACTTCCTGGCAGACTTCCCGTACCAGAGACTCCATGTCTACAGGCTGCCCTTCCAGACGTTTTCGGCCAAGCCGTGAAAAGGCCAGCAAATCATCGATGAGATTCCCCATTTTTCGGCTGTTGTCCCGAATGACCCCCAGAAGTCTGATGCCTTCCCGGTCCAGGATCTTGCCGTAATCCTCCAGAAGGATGCGAGAGAACCCGTCGACTGCCCGGAGCGGAGAGCGGAGATCGTGAGACACCGAGTAGCTGAAGCCTTCGAGTTCCTTGTTGGTGGATTCCAATTGGGCCGCCTTCAGCTCCAGCTCATGATTGAGTCCCATGATCTGTTCCTGTGACTGCTTTCTCTCTGTGTCGTCAAAGAGCACCGAGCGGCTCATCAGAAAGCCCCCCGAGTGATCCCTTATTGCCGTGGCGCTCAGCGATACGGGCAGAACAGACTGATCTTTCCTGACCATCTCAAGCTCGATGTCCGTGAGAAATCCGGACTCTTTCAGGACAGGAAAACAAAGCATGTAGCGATTTCGGGACTCGGTCGTCATCATGTCGAAAATATATTTTTTCCCTTCGACTTCTTCCCTGGAATATCCGAACCAGTTCAGTTCCGTATTGTTGATCCGGACAATCAGTCCATCCGCATTGACGGAATGATACCCGCAGGGGGCATTGTCGTAGAGGTCTTCCAGCTCGACCGAATATTTCCGGATCTTTTCTTCGGCCTCAAGCCTGCGGGTCAACTCTCCGATCAGAAACAGGAGCGAAGCCCCGATCATGGCAAAGCTCAACAGGCTTCCCCCAACAATGGCAAACAGGGCGGTCTGTTTTCTGTCCTGGACCTCCCTGGCTCTCCGGGACAGGAGCTGCTTCTCGCTTGTCTTCATCGCAGCCATGATCTGCCGGATCCGATCCATGTCTGCCTTCCCGTAATCCATCAGCAAATGGGCTCTTTGCGAATCGAGGGGAACAGAGTGCTGACGCATGAAAATACCGGCGCTCAGGAACGAAAGCCTGTGACGGATCGTGGCATTCAGGGCAGAAACCCGCGCCACCTCCTGAGGATTGTCTGAAACCAGCGCTGAAAGAAGGTTCAACTGATGCCCCACATCGATGATGGCATTCTGGTAAGGCATCAGGTAGGCCGGCGAATCCATGATCAGGAAGCCTCTTTCTCCCGTCTCCGCATCCTGAAGGTCGGAGAGGAGGAGATCGATGGCCATGATCACCTTGTATGTGTGATCGACCCGACTTGACCGTTCGGCGAACAGATCGATGCTCCGATATGAAAAGACGGCGATCCCGGCCATGATGAGAAGAGCCAGAACGATTCCCCATCCGGCAATCCGGCCCGACTTCAATCAGCCCTCTTGGGTGCCTGAAACAATGCGCGAACCTTCAGCGTCCCGAATGGCGGAATCACTCTTCCGGACAAAAAGGGGGAAAAGGCGATGGAAAACGAGAGCTGGGGAAGAAATGAACATCCGATCGAAAGACAATCCGGCAGACCGAAGCCATCAGAAAGGACCTTCATCGAACATCCTCCGATCGTGAAAAAACCACTTTCCCCGGAGAAACCAATCCCGGGTACTGCACACCTTTGTGCAGGAACGGAAATGACGCTGATCAAACAATCTGTCGAAAGCTATAATAAATGATACTCTCTGTTCATCGGGAGTCAATGAAAATGTTACAGGAGGGAAACATCGATCCGGTCGCGGCCAGGATTCTTCAGGAGATCCCGCCGGAGAAAAACAGACTCTCCTGCCGGTCATGCCCGATTTTCACCGATCATGGCATTGATTCCCTGCCACAGGAAAACTCCGGGACGGGATATTACCAGCAAAAGTCCGATCAGGCTTTCACGGCGCTTATCAGATAAAAGAAATCCGTCACGGTCAATCGCAGGCCGTCAAAAATTGAGACCAACCTTTCATCCCGTCGCCCGACGGGGGTTGAAAATCGATTTCCTGTCAAGGAAAGAGCTGAACGCCCCCGCGCGGGAAGACCTGGCAGATTACTTGTCCCGAAAAAAATGGAACCTCTTGTGAAAAAAATCCGCGAATTCGGCTACATCCTCATCCCCGATCCGTTCTTCCGGATTGACCGAACTCTCGGGTTCGATATGGATCCCGTTACTCTTGAATCCCTGCAGGATTTGAAGAATCTGGGTCCGGGTAACCAGCTTGCCGACATCGACCTCTTCCATCCTGAAAATGTATGCCATCGCCCGCCGCATTGCCGGATAGGACTTGCCGATGTAATCCTTGGCCTCCTCCTTCGTCTTGAACGTGTAGCTGACATCATCGTTATATGGGTCGATAACCCGATAACGAGTTTCTGGGTCCATTGAGTTTCTCCTTAGTTTTTGCCTGTCTTATCGCCTTAAAGAGCAGTCCGGAAGGAGAGATTCGGCCGCGACCGACATGGATCAGCGGCGGTCGAATACCCTGTGTCCTCTCTTGCCCCTCGAGTCCGTGGAGCGTTTGGGTCCACCAAGATCCGCAATCACTCTTAATACGCTGTCGTCGATCTTGTGATTTTCCTCCATAAGCTGGGTTATTGGGGGAGCTGTCCCGTTCTTTTTACGGGATTTCAGCCCGAAAAAAGATCTCAACCATTTCAGGACCGGGAACATTTCACTGTGATCCGGCAACGGGCCGGAACTGTCCACAATCGGGTGACGGCGGCCAATGGAGCATTGTATGGGCATAGCGGTCCAGAGAAAAACCCGCGTGAGCCTGCTCGAAATATTCGGTCCAGAAAAATCGGATATTCTGGAGCATATCGAGATTCGGGGCCTTGGCACCCACGACATAGACGCAGGTATTCGCCATATTCGGGATCAGTCCCAGTTTCTTCTCATGATTCAGAATCGTTTTCCGGACATGATCGTTCCAGCGCAGGTGATTGAATCTCCAGTTCGGATCCTCTTCGATCATATCCGACAGGATGAGCAGGATCTTCTGGTTCGGATCCTTGTCGAAAAACAGGCTTGAAGTGTAAATCGCTCCAAACAGATCCGTACTCTGCGCGGTCGGCTTCGAAAGCAGGATGGCCTTCACCTTGGTCTTGAGACTGGCAATATCCTGTTTTCTCTTGATATTCTCCTTTTCAACAGCATCCCTGTAGACCGATTCATTCGTGACCAGGGGGTTAAAAGGAGGAGACTCCTTCAGATTCAACTCCGCCACAAAATCAAAATCGGCATCCGATGCCCCGGTAATGAGCGCAAGACGGAATCTGTCCCCCGGATTAAGCCCCGAGATGATACGGTCAAGCGCCTCTGCAAAAACCGTATTCTGGTCTCTGACACTGGCTGTTTTATCGAGGAGCACCAGAATGGTTTTATGCACCACGACTTTCTCACCTGATTTCGCCTGATTTCCAGATTGACCCGCTCCGTCTTTCCCGGCGATTCCCTTCTTGTCATGATGAGAGCAGGAGACCGAACTGGCCAAAAGGAGGAATAGAAACAGTCCAAACAATCGTCGGTAACACATCAAACGCTCTCCTTGGCTTTAGACTTCATCCGGATTCTCGGTAACCGGGTCCCACAGCTTGGCAACAGGAAACTCTGGCGGTCTGTTGAAAACGAGCGGAACAGGATTGGGACTTCTGGCGTTCGTATTGGACTGCCTGTACAGATAGATCAACGAAAGAGTATGCGCCCTCTCCGCGTCAATGCGGGAAGTCGCCACGCGCAACACCGCATTCAATCGACTGGCTGTTTCCGAATACTGGATCAAAAGAGGTTTCCTTTTTTTCTCCACCGCAATGATGCCCCGCCTGAGGTGATCAAGCTGTTCGTCCGGGTCATGCGCCAGATAGGAGGTGACCAGCGCAGCCGAAAACACCAGCAGGTTCAGGGCAAAAATCGAATATCCCAACGCCTTTCCGTCGGATCCCATGGCGTTCTGGATGTGCCCTCCCGTTTCCAGGTAGACCGACCGGACATAGGTGACGGCCCCAAGGGCTCCCCCGATCGATACCGGCATCAAGGTTCCCACGACCACATTCCCGGCGACTCTCGGAACACCGTGCCGGACCTGTATCCCGCTGTACATGGCTAGGAGAGGAATGGTGACGGCAAGAGTCGAACTCATGATATAGGTCATCAGTTCCGGCTCGCCAAACATTCTGAAGACAATGGCATTCAGCGGAAACTCGCCCAGCCCGAGGAAGATGATGATCGACCAGTGGAACACTTTGTTCAGCGGGACAACGAAATCCCGGTCCAGAACCTTCTTCCGCTCGTCGACCCGGCTACTGACATTGCGCCACCTTGTATTCAGGCTTGCAAGACGGGAGACCACCGGCTGGAGCGTCTTGTTGATTTTTGCCCGGGATTCCTGGGCAGCTTCGATAATCCGATTGATTCTGGTCTCGCCGTGCGAAAGGATCCCCAATTCAAACTGGGACGGGGCATAGGCCGTAATCTCGGGAATCCTCCCCTTCCCGTCCTTTTCCCCAATTTCTCTGACACTTGCCTCGGATGCATAGGCCGACTCTTCAACCGGAAGCGGAGGAAGAAGCTTTTCCGGATCGAATTTATCCGATCGAAAAGAATTCATGTTCGAGCTCCTATTCTTCAAGTCCTTCAGACAATTTCGTCAGAATCGCCTTCGTGTCATCAGCAATCATCCGGACCCGATCCATGATCGACTGTTCGAGTGCCGCAAGTTCGCGTTCCTTTGTCACGAGGGCCTGTTGACGTGTTTTGATTTCCGCAAGAAGGGAATGCGTATCCTCCAGTCCTTTCACGACCTCCAGCCGCTGTGTCGTGATTTCCACTCCCCTTCTCTGCAACTCCGACATCTGGTCGTTATTTTGCTGGAGGTGGGCAAGCATCTCGTAGTACTCTTCGACCGACCTCGAAATCTGGAGTAGAGTTTTTTTGGTGATCATTTATTTTTTCTCCTTTTTAATATGCATAAAACCGACTTCAACTGAAGATCCGGAGCGCATGGAAAATGCGTTCTCCCCGGGGTCATCCTCGCGCTCTCCAACTCCTGATTTATCGATAAAATTCAGGATATACTCAGAAAGCGCGAATGCTATTTCGTTGTTTATGGACCGTCTATTTTTACTTGCGATAAATTTAACTTTCTCATAAATCGCAGTATCGATCCGAAGGGTTAATCTCTTCATGACGTCATTGTAGCATCATTCTTGAGTCATGCAACTCATAAAAATAAATTATTAAAAATAAAACAAAAAAAATAATTTATTTCAAAAAATAAAAAGGATGAAAATTGTAATAACCGCTTCAATCCGGAACTGATCCTTCAACAAAAACTCATCCGGGTCGCCGGGCTTTTCCGAGAGTCGTCATGTCTCCGGCGACTCGCCCAAACCCTGTTCAGCCCGAAAATCGGGAGGCACACACAGAAAACGCTGCTCTGTGCCGTTGCCCCCCACGGATTCGGACTTCCGGCAACAAGAATCTTTTCGCTCCCTAAACTCCCGGCAATGGCCCCCCAGGAGAGTGGAGCAGAAGAACAATCCAGAGGGGGCGGGACAGGAAGGATGCAAACAATCAGTCTCCAGTCGACCCGCGGCCAGAGACAACCACCCAAAAAGACTTGACATTAGACTTAACTCAAAGGTTTAAGATAAAGACAAATCTTTCCAGCAGACAAGGAGGCAAAAAAGATGACCCGATGCACCGTCGGGGAACTGGCCCGGACAGCCCGGGTTTCAACCGACACCGTCCGTCTCTATGAAAAAATGGGATTATTGCCAAAAGCAGAGCGGGGAGAAAACCGTTACAGGTACTTCTCTTCGGACTCGCTTCCCCGGCTTCACTTTATCCGCCGACTTCAGGAGATGGGATTCACGCTGGAGGAGATCGCTCTTTTTCTGGAACTGCCCCACGAAGATCATCTCCTCTGCCCGGATGTCAGGAAATTGCTTGAACAAAAACTTGCCCATCTTAAAAACCGCATCCGGGAGATGTCATCTCTTGCGTCCATGCTGGAAGGATTCATCGAGCAGTGCTTCCATCAAGCAGAAGGAACCCATTGCCCGCTGGTCGAGCAGTCTCAAATGGCTTTCGAGGGGGGTCCGGAAAGAAAGACAAGACGGGAGCACCAGTAAAGGAACCGCTCCTACCGGGATCGGTTTTTCGTCAGAACAGTTCATCCATCGGAGAAATAGACCCATGGAAGCATTCACAACACAATCCCTTCAGAAACTTCTCCCTCTGGGCATTGTTTTCGCCTTTCTGGGAGGATGTTGCGCCCTCCCGTCACTCCTGGCCATCCTTGGCATGGGCCTTGGAACGGGCATCGCGTCCTGGTTCAGGATGCTCGACCCCTACCGTCCCTTCTTTCTCGGATTGACCGTACTGTTATTCGTCTACGCGTTCACACGGATTTACGGGAAAAAGTCGCCCTGTCCGACAGACGAAAGCTGCACCACCCGAACGCAACTTGACCGGCAACGCCGGATGTACTGGTTCTCCCTTGCGCTTTCCATCCTCCTGATCGGGATCCCCTGGTTTCGGGCGCTCATCGCACACCACTGATACTCTGTCGACCTTTTGAGGGAAGGATCTCCTCCATGAAGAAACAGCATGTTTTCAACATATCGGGCATGACGTGCGACCATTGCGCCGTCACCGTCAAGAACGACCTTGAAGAACTTCCCGGCGTCTCGGCAAACGTCTCATATCCAGAGGGAAAAGCATGGATCGACTCCCCCGCAACAACAGAAGCGGAAGAGTTGCTCCGGAGAATCCGACAGTCCGGCTACAAAGCCGAACCGGAAGAGAACCGCTCAGAGCGGTTCGTAATTATCGGAAGCGGATCCGCCGCATTTGCGGCGGCCATCCGTCTGGCATCCTCAGCCAGACGGGTCATCATGATCGAAGAAGGGACGATGGGAGGGACATGTGTCAATGTGGGATGCGTTCCCTCAAAAATTTTCATTCGCCAGGGAGACGTCGCCCATACAATCCGGCAAAATCCGTTTCCCGGGATCGAATCGCCAGATCCTTCGCTGAATTTCGAAAAACTTCGCTCCCAACAAAAGGCGCGAGTGGACGAATTGCGATCGTCGAAATATGCGCGGATTCTTGAGCTCCATCCCAACATTCAGTTTCTTCAGGGACGCGCCGCGTTTCTCGATGCCCGCACAATCAGCGTCATCGATGTCGACGGAAAACCTGAAACCATCGAAGCGGACCGGATTCTGGTCGCAACCGGCGCTCGTCCCGCCATCCCGGACATTCCAGGACTCCGGGACACGCCGTTCTGGACATCGACCGAAGCTCTTTCCAGCCAGAAACTGCCCGATCATCTCCTGGTGGTCGGCGGTGGATTCGTGGCCTGCGAAATGGGACAGGCCTATCGGCGCATGGGGATTCGGGTCACTTTTCTTGTCCGGGGAGAACGTCTCCTGTCCGGAATGGATCCCGACCTCGGATCCGGGTTGGCCGATGCGTTTCGCGAGGAAGGGATCGCCTTGAACACCGAAACGAACATCTCCAGGGTCAATCATGACGGGAAGCAATTTTCCCTCGAGACCGATCGTGGAACCTTTTCGGGAGACGCCCTCCTGATCGCTGCAGGACGGACGCCGAATACCGGTCGACTCAATCTCGCCGCTGCCGGGATTCGGACAGATGCCAAAGGCCGCATCCTGATCGATCCCCACATGAGAACCAATATCCCCCATATCTATGCCGCCGGAGACTGTACCCCCCTTCCCCCGTTCGTCTATGTCGCCGCCTCTTCCGGCACAAAAGCCGCATCCAATATGATGGGAGAAGAAACCCTTCTCTCCCTCTCCGTGGTACCGGAAGTAATCTTCACCGATCCGGCTGTGGCAACGGTAGGAGTCACCGAACAATCCGCCCTGGAACAAGGCCTGAACATAGAGATCAGAACGCTCCCGCTGGAAGCTGTCCCGAGGGCTCTGGCAAATTTCGAGACGCGGGGACTGATCAAGATTGTGGCGGAATCGGGAACCGCCCGGATCCTGGGCGTCCATATTCTGGCCGATCAGGCAGGAGAAGTGATCCAGACCGCACATCTTGCGATCAGGAGTCAAATGACTGTTTCGGAATTGGGCGAAACTCTCTTTCCTTATCTGACCATGGTCGAGGGGCTGAAGCTTGCCGCCCAGTCCTTCGGGAAAGACGTTTCGGAACTTTCCTGTTGTGCCGGATAGTCCATAAGATCTGACAACGATCATTCAGTTTGTACTATTCCGATCATGTGGGGCGCCTCCTCCATTCCTTGGGATGAACACCCTAGAAGCCGGAACGACGGGCCAAGGAGCGGGATGATGAGCAGATCGAAGGCTAGTGTCCAAAACGAATGGCCCGCTCTCAAAAAAAACCAGAAAGGGGACAACGCCTGGATTCTCTTGCTCAACGCAGCGGTCTTCCTGGAATTCCAGCTTTTTCCCAACGGCAACGTGAATGCCGAAAAAGCCGAGTCGGGCGCGCTTGGGCCATGAAGGAAGACATTCGAGTGCAGAGGACTCGACAGGGGACGCCGCCCGGGACTTCCGGAAGCGATGGTTCTGGTGGGCCACTCACAGCGGCCTGAAACCGATGAGAGATCTGCGCACCTGTCAAACGTCACATTGAAAATATTCTGACCTGTCTCACGCATCCGATTACCAATACCACCAGCGAAGGGTTGAACTCCAAAATTCAGACGATCAAGAAACGGGCCTATGGGTTCAGAAACAAGGAAAGGTTCAAGATCGTCATCTATTTCCATTGTGGGGGGGATCGGACCTTTATCCTTCCTGAAAACTTGCCACAGGAAATCGATGTGTGGCATGAAACTTGCCCCATGCGATTTCTAGAAGAACTCATCATTTATCTTGGGAGCACATGTCCATCGACAGATCCCCAATAATACCAGAGTGAAAAGTTTGGGGTTGTTGTCAGAAATTGGTTGTTTCCGAATGCCGGGAGAAGAACCCCTGCCGACAAGGCAAGGCGAGGGGTGATGTTGATCTCGAATGTGGGTTGAACTCCAAAAAGGTTGTATGGGTGGACGTGCACGATGTTTCCGTCAATGCTGAAAGGAAGAGCGGAGAGCCCAACAAACTCCATAATAAGTCCCAACCCTCTTTTGTCATCGATAACATCCTCGACAGCAAAACGGTATTGGGCGATATCTCCGAACTGGTTGAATGTCGAGCGCGTTGATCCCGGCAATATTCCGGAACCTGGGAAAGCGTATGTGTAGAAGAAATCCCCATATATTCGGAAGGGTTTAATGTTTTTCCTTGTAAGGAACACTGCGGAAATCGATGGTTCTCCAAGATAAGTGGAAGGAATGACCGAGAGAGGAGGTAAGGCCCCAACCCCTTTTGGAAGAGGAGTTCCAAGCCAGGAAGATGTCGGGAGCGTTACGAGAAGCGATGTTGAAAAAGAGGGGCGTGAACTGTTTGGGTTCTGGACGATCCAGCGGTGCTTGAGTCCGAACGTTAGATCGTTCATTCCCGCTCCATCAGTGGTGGTCCCTTCTCCGGTCGAGAATGTCCCAAGAATGGAGGGGAAAAAGAGAAATTCGGTATTAGGCTCAAGACCATAAAACATGGCAAAAAGTGCCAGAAGTTGTGTCTTGGAAAATCCCGGTGGTAGTCCTGTGATCCCACCACTATCTGTGTATTGCCCCTGGGTCAATGCCCCATAGAAAAAGAACCTGGCATTGAATTCCCCTTCTGGAAGGGAGTCTGCTGTAGGCATGAAGTTCGGACCTGCCGTTAAAGGGTTCCAGGAGGTCCGGTAGGCATTGATGGCATCTGGTCCATTCAATGAAATACTTGGTCGAACAGTGACGTTCTTTACATTTTTTCCTCGGTGGGTATTCGTACACTGTGCCGATTTTTGGGGGGAGAAAACTTGAGGTTCGTGGCTGCATGATGCGTCAGGACGGGAGGGAGATGGTGTTGCACCAGTTATTTTCGGTACAAAAAGGACAAACAAAAGAACAGGGATCCCAAAGATCATCTGGACAGTTTTTTGAATGGGTCTCAAAATATCTTCATTTATTGACAACGAACATTACCGATCGAATTAAGCCTGATCCATAGGACAAAGTTCATAAGAACAATTAAAACGCCAAAAGCAAATAGTGCAGGTAACAAACCGAATATTTTACCAAGGAATCCCACTAAAACGGCCGGCACTCCCAAGCCCAGATATGCACACAGAAAATATCCGGATACCGCTCTGGCCGTTTCGTGCTGGCTTCTTTGAACGACCGCGGACAAGCTCCCTATATAAGAAAATCCGAAAGATGAAATTCCTCCCAGGACCGCCCCCATGAGAATCAGACCGATCATTCCCTGCCAGGATCCTACCAACAAGAACAGGTAGGAGGCAGAAACAAGAACCATTCCTGTCTTCACCGCATGGGACGGGGACAAGCGACGTGCCCACGGTTGAACCAAAATGCCCGTGGATATTGCCAGAAACACCATGACCCCGACCCATGTTCCCAGGTGCTTGTGTTCCAGTTCAAAAGGCAACAGGGCAATGATCACTCCTGTAACAGCCCA
>DAIEST010000214.1 GCA_027346125.1 Leptospirillum sp.
AAAATCTGCAGGTCGTTCTCGATGGACTCTGTGACGCCCTGGTCGAGTTCTTTCCCTTCATGTACCTGGGAATCCTGAGAAAGGAGCCGGGAGGGAGCACCAGACTGGTCGCGGGAGACGTCAAGGGGAAGATCCGCTATGAGAATGGGACGCCCGCCCGGTGGGATCATTCTCCCGGTGGGATGGGTGTTTCCGGGAAAGCCATGAGGGAAGGAAAGACCCAGATGATGGCGACCGCCGACTCCGGTTATCCGGCCGTTTTCAAGGAAGAGCTGGAGAAGGTCGGGATCCGGTTCATGTGGGCCATCCCGCTGCGGCAGAAGAACGGAGAAGTGCTGGGGACGATCACGTCCGGTTCCCGGTACCCTTTGGGGCCTGCTCCCGAAGAGCTTGCGATCCTGGAAAAATACTCCGATCGCATCGGTCTGCTGTTCGATCTGGCCGAAGAGCAGAAGGAGGTCCGGTTTGGCTACGAAGCCCTCCAGTCGGTGAGCGATGCCATCAGCATGCTGGATCGGTCCGGAACGATCCGGTGGGTCAACCACGCGTTTCTTTCGCTGACCGGGTATTCCAAGGAAGAGTGCATCGGTCAGGACCACCAGCTGCTGAAATCCGGCTGTCATGACTGGGTATTCTACGAAAAGCTCTGGACAACGATTCTTTCCGGAGAGATTTTTGAGTGCGAGATCGTCAACCAGAAAAAGGACGGGAGCCAGTATGTCGCATGGCAGACCGTTTCTCCGCTGGTCGGCGAGGATGGAACGGTTGTCCGCTTCATCTCCGTTCAGAGGGATATTACCCACCGGAAAGAAAACGAGCTTCGGATCTGGAAGATGGCCAACTATGACCCGTTGACGGGGTTGGCCAACCGAAATCTTCTGAGGGACCGGATCGCCCAGGATATTTCCTATGCCCGGCGCAACAACAAAAAGGTGAACCTTTTGTTCCTGGATCTCGATTACTTCAAGGCCGTCAACGATACCTTCGGCCATGAGGTGGGAGATCTTCTCCTGAAACAGGTTTCCGAAAAGCTGTTGCTTGCCGCCCGGGAATCCGACACGGTGGCCCGTCTGGGCGGAGACGAGTTCGTCTTTGTCCAGCCCGCGAATCGCGGAAGAGAGGATGCCTTGGATCTGAACCGGCGTATTCAGGCCCTCTTCACCGAACCTTTTCATGTGGATGGCCAGACGATCCAGATCGGCGTCAGCGTGGGAATCGTGACCAGTCCGGATGACGGGGAGGATCTGGACGCGCTCCTCAGAAAGTCGGATGTTGCCCTTTACCAGGCGAAGAACAGGGGGAGGGGAAGGGGGGAATACTTTCAGCCCATCAACGAAGATTCTTCCACGGAGCGGATCGAACTGGTCGACAGCCTTGACCATGCGTTGGCGAACAATGAGTTCGTCATGTTCTACCAGCCGATCATCCTGATTTCCGACGGCAGGATGATCGGTGTGGAGTCCCTGATCCGGTGGAAACGGAAAGGGTTCGATATTGTCCTGCCGTCCCAGTTCATTTTTCTTCTCGAAGAAACGGGGATGATTCATCTCCTGGGGGAATGGACCATCCGTGAAGTCTGTCGCCAGGCCAAGGACTGGAAGGAAGAAGGAATCGGACCGGGGTTCCGGATTGCCGTCAACATCTCGCCGGTCCAGCTTTCGGATGCGGGATTCGTCGGGATGGTCTCCCGCATTCTGGCGGAAGCCGGGGTCACGGCCGAAGAGATCGGTCTGGAGTTCGAGATTACCGAAAGTCGTGCGATGCAGTCGGAAACGGCACTGGAAGCTCTCGTGGAACTCAGGCGGATGGGAATCCGCATTTCGATCGACGATTTTGGAACGGGGTATTCCTCGATTTCCCTCCTCAGGGGATTTCCTGTGGATACGCTCAAGATCGACCAGTCTTTTATCCGGGACATCGAACGTGATCCGAATGCCCGGTCGATCATCAGGGCGATCGTGACGATGGCCAAGAGTCTCGGACTCTTTCTGGTGGCAGAAGGGGTCGAGGCGGAGGAAGAACGCCTGTTCCTCCAGGAAATCGGATGCGATTTTTTCCAGGGATTTCTCTGGAGTCGCCCTCTCCCTCCCGAAGAAATTGTTCCCTTTTTCCGTTTCAGGAACCTCCCCCTTGCGGAGTCAGGGAGCGGAACGGATCCCTCGACGCCGGTTCCCGGCTAGCGTCCGGCCGGGAGTTCGCCGGCGCGAGGTTCGATGTTCGGGAACCGGCGTCCGTCAGTACAGGGGAAGGGAGGGGTCGACCATTCTGGCATAGGCATCGATGCCGCCCTTGAGGTTTTGGATCTTCTCGAACCCGTTCTTTTTCAGGAACTGGCAGGCCTGAAGGCTTCGGACGCCGTGGTGGCAGTACACGATGATGTCCTTGCTCCGGTCCAGGCTGCTGATGGCCTGGGGAAGCTGGGCCAGCGGAATGTGCCGGGCGTCCGGTATCCGGACATGGGCATGCTCCCAGTCTTCCCGCACATCCAGGATGACGATGTCTTCCCCTTTATCCATCCTTTCCTTGAGTTCATGGGGGGGGATCTGAACGTCCCCATGGCCGCCGAACAAACCGAACATAATGGACTCCTTATATCGTATATGGATGCGTTACCTGGACTTGTCTCCCGACGATGGGGCTGTCGTCATGCCGGTGGACAGGTCCGGACTGGTGGCGTTGAGCGTATTGATGATGCCGTGCACGGCCCGGCCTTCACCGAAGACCGAATCGATGTTCCCCTGTTTTGTCAGAAGAGGGGTCCATCCCTGGTGGGACCCGACTTCAAATTGTACTGTCTGGCCATGGACGGAAACAAGTTTGAGACGGGCATATTTTCCGAACAGGGGGAAACTCTCTCCTTCATGGATCCTGATCTCTTCCCGATTGTAGATCATCCCGCCGATATGGTGGGCGATGGGACAGGCGATCGGGAAATAGTTCCAGTGGACGAGCGTTCCGAAGGGAGCGTTCGTTTTCCATTCCTGAACGCCCCCGTAAACCCAGAGTCTTGCCCTGTTCTTCCGGACCGGATCCTTGGGCCAGAGAACGACGGCGACAGAACCGGAAATGGCGATCATCCGTCGGCGGAGCGCTGCCGATTCCGGAAGAGCCGGACTCTTGAGAGCCCTTAACGTAAATTGTTTTGTCTTTCCGTCCCGGGTCCGGATGGTCAGGGAAACGGAACCCCCCTTCCGGGTTCGGCGGATCCGGTCGATGGTGACGCTTCCGTCAGGCGTTTTGACGGTCTGTCCCGGGCGGGCATCGCCGAAGAAGGGTTTCTGCGGAGTCCACCATTCTTTCGAAATGGCCGTTCCGGACAGGGAGATGTAACGGATCCCCGCAGGCTTTTTCTCGACCGAGCCGATGACGCCCTGGAGGTAGGTCATGGCCGTCTGGTCGGCCCAACGTCCGGAAGGGTGTTCCCATCGCTGGGTGATGGCCCAGGGTCTGATGGAAACTCCGTCGTAGGTGCGCCAGACGAGAACGGGGTTGGGAACGACCTTGGGGACAGGGGGGGAAAGAAGTTTGTAAAGATGGTTCCCGACGCCTGTCCAGTGAGCCCCGTCCACGGTCGCATTCTTTCGGACCAGGATGACGGGTCTGTAATCCACGAAATAATATTTTTTACCGAGAAAATAATCCGCCGATCCGGTCATCGGGAGTTCTCCCCTGGCCGGGGAAGCATCGAAATAGAGACCTCCCGGCGGGATGATCACCTGGTTGTCCTTTACCCGACTCCCCTTGATCACGAGGATTTCATACTTTGGGATCGTGACGCCCATCTGATTTTTGAAGGGTTTTCCCTGAATCCATCCGGGGACTCCGTCAAAGCTGAATACAGGATCGGCCGGTGTGATCGATGCTGCCGGAAGGGGGGAGCCTTTTCCGGATTCCACCGGAAAGAAGACCGGCTGGTGAAAGGGGGGCAGAACGGCTGGCGGGGATGCCCCCCTGGCCGGTGCGTCCGGAAGAAGGGAGAGAAGACACAGGGCGGCGCTGAAAAGAAGAATGGACGGTCGGGATGCAATCATGGGTCTGGATGTCATGGAACCTCCGTTATTGAGGGGCCTGGAACCCGTATCGTTTATAAATGGCGTGGGCTTCCGGCGTTTTCAGGAAGTCGAGCCAGCGTTTCGCGTTTTCGGGATGGGGGGCTCCCTTGACCTGTGCCGCCACGTAGGTCGCGACGGTGTTCTGGTCGTCGGGAATCCTCACCAGAGCGATCGGGTGTCCGATCCGTTGCTGGAAGAGAACTTCGGAGATCCATGTCACTCCGGCGTCCGATTGCCGTCTCAGAATCCGGTATCCGGTCTGCCGGTGATGGATATGGGTGAGGAAGGTCGTGCCGTTTTTCCGTTTTTCGACAAAGATGGCATGGACAAGTTTTGCGCCTCCCGCTTTCTCGAACGAGGTCCGGATCTGTTTTCCGATCCCCTCCCATTTGGGGTTGGGCAGAGAAAGTCGGAGACTGGGGTTTGCCAGGTCCCCGAGTTCCCGGATGTGGTGGGGATTGCCCCTGGCGACCATGATGGCCAGGTTGTTCCGGGCAAAGGGGACGGGCCGGCCGACGATCCTTCCCTGTGCGGATTCCGACGACATCCGTTTTTTTCCGCTCTCATAGATATCCGGCTTGATTGTGAGATGCAGGTTTCCGATCGTGATCCCCCCGCGGGCGATCTGTCCGGCAAGGATGCCGGGCGGGAGGGTCTCGTAAAAGATGTGACGGATTTCCGGATGCCGTTTCCTGAAAGCCCGGATCAGGCTGGGGAGGACCATGAACTGATTCCCCGCCACAAAAAGGACCAGTTGTGCCTTGACGGGATCGCCGTGGAGGTCCGGCACATTGTCGACGCCATGAACGGTGAACGGGAGCCCGACCGGAGGAATCCCGCTCCAGGGCGCTTCGATCGCGACTGGGGCGGCAACGGCACGCTCAGGAGTTCCGGAGAAGCAGGCCAGAATGGCTGAAAGAACCGCAAAGAGCTGCCATCGTGGACGTCCGGGACTTGTGGACAATGGCACGGACAGACCATCTTCATCTGGCTTCCGGGGCGTGTGCTGGATGAAACGGCTCATGAGTGTTCTCCTCCTGATGTGATGATGAATGGCCTCATGGATCCCTATCGTAACAGGATCATTCTTCCGATAAAGAAAATGATTCTTATTCGAGTTGAAAGATTTTCAAATGAGAACGGGTATCGGAAACGAACAATCACGAGGGAGAGGGAGTGATGGATTCCATAGAAAATCGCGGGATGAAAAAGTATTTCAGGTCTTTCGGTGTCCTTGCTTTTCTGAGCCTTTTCGGAGTGTTTCTCCTGTCGATGTCCCCCGTCAGGGCAGAAGCCTCCCCAGGGGGAGGGAATGTCTTTGGCGCGGGCATCGAGGGCGAGGCAGCGGATCCGGTCAACATTCCGGGTGCCGACGGAAAGTGGCTTGTCGGAGGCGGCGTGAACCTCCAGTACTGGTTCACGAAGAACATCGGCGTCCGGATCGGGGCGGATTACCTGAACAACACTTCTGCGGGAGACGGTATCGGATCGGATATCCTCCCGTTCTACAGCGGACTCGTTGTCAACCTTTTTTCCTCGGGAATGCTTTCCGTGGATGTTTTTGGAGATTTTGGCCAGGCCATGGTTGCCGGGGTCGACAGCACCTATTTCGATGCGGGCGCCCAGCTGAACGGCCCGGTATCGTCCGGAAGGCAGTTTTTCATGGAAGTGCGATGGCGCCAGATCGGGACAGGGTGCTATACGACCCCCTACCAGTTTGTTTCCGCGGGGGTCGGTGTCAACGTTTTTTAGGCGGTGTCAGAGAAGGGATTTGGAGAGTTTCTTGAACGCCTCCTGATCCACGTGGACGCTGGCGCCGTTTTCGAGCTGGGTCTGGAAGGACTGGACGGTCTCTTCCTGGAGGGCCAGGCGTTTCTTGATCGGGTCATCCGACGCGTTTGCGATGTTCCCGGGTTCGGCGGACGGGGTCTGGGTGGCCCTTACAAGAACCTGGACCCTCTGGACGAGCAGGTCTTGCCGGATGGATTGCTCGAACTCCCTGGCGGACTGGTGGGTCTGAAGAAGAAACTGCGTATACAGATTTTTGGAAAAGGCGGGAGGAGTTCCTTCCTGGAAGAACGGGATCTTGGTCACTTCCCTGATGACGACGTCGTCGGGAACGATGAGGCGAAGATGATGGGCCTCGTCCAGCCAGAGCTGCCGATAGATCATGTTTCGGAGAACCAGGCCGGGAAAGTTCAGTTCGGACAGGATCTTCTTGCCCAGCGCACCGTTCAGGAGGCGCTGGTAATTGTTCTTCATGATCTCGTAGTCTCTCGAGAATTCGGTGGCATAGAGAGGCGTCCCGTTGATGCGGGCTACAACCCCGGGTTTCCCGGTCTTGTAGGCGGAAAAGCCCCACCACCCCATGGAGATGACGAAAACCCCTCCTATCATGATCATGAGTGCGCCAAGCACCTTTGGTCGTTCAACGGCAATTTTTCGAATCAGTTCAAGCATTGTGACCTCTCTTCGGCCGGCATGAAATGCTGTGGCCTGTTTTTGACAGAACGCGAATCTGACCATTCTATGGTTTCTGGAGGGGCACTGCAAATTTTCGGTCTCTTCCGGGGCTGGTTCTGTTCAGGACAGGTTCTGCGAATGGCTGCCTTTGCGCAATGAATAGCTTGTACTGCGGCCGCCGGCCGGGTCTTTGACCAGTACTCCGCGTTTCACGAGGTCGTCGATATCGCGGGATGCCGTATCCTGGGAGCATTTGCCGAGAGATGCCCATTTCGACGAGGTCAGCTTGCCTTCGAAGTTGTCCAGAAGCCGATCGAGAATGCGCCTCTGCCGGTCATTAAAATGATCTGCGTGATTCATTTCCCAGAAACGTGTCTTCTTGAATACCGTTGCCAATATTGTCTCCGCGCCATCGAAGGCGCGATCGAGACAGTCCAGAAACCATTCGAGCCAGTCGGTAATGTCGAGATCGCCTTTCTGGACCGCTTCCAGGATATCGTAATAAGTCTTGTGCTCTGCGCGGATCTGGGAGGACATGCTATAAAAGCGTTGCGGGCTGTCTTCTGATCGCGCAAGTGCCATGTCCGCGATCGCGCGGGCGATGCGGCCATTGCCGTCGTCGAAGGGGTGGATGGTGACAAACCACAAATGGGCGATGCCCGCCTTCAAAACAGCATCCGGAGGTTTCCTTCTGTTTCCGAACCAGGTCAGGAACGCGCGCATTTCACGACTGATCCGATTGGCAGCAGGCGCTTCGTAGTGGATTCGTTCTCGTCCTATCGCTCCGGAAACGACTTGCATTGGTCCGGCGCTGTCATCACGCCAGGCACCGACACGGATAGGGGTCATGTTGCTGCGTCCAGTCGGAAACAAGGCAGCGTGCCAGTCGTACAATCGCTTGGCCGTAAGGGGGCAATCATATTTCTGGGTTGCGTCCAGCGTCATCTCGACAATGCCCTCGACATGGCGGTCGGCAGGTGCCAGCGCTCCCGTGTCCATGCCGAGTCGGCGGGCGATCGACGAGCGCACTTGTTCTTTGTCAAGAACCTCGCCTTCAATCTCGCTGGATTGGGTCACTTCTTCGGTAAGGGTTTGAAGCATGGCCTCAGCGCGCAATGCGAACCCAAGCGCTTCTATCCGCCCGATCAGGCGACCCTGTCGGTGACGAACGCCAGCCAGGCGTTCAGTCAGACGTTCCCGACTCCAGGAAAACTTCGGCCAACTTTTGAGTTGGTGAATA
>DAIEST010000230.1 GCA_027346125.1 Leptospirillum sp.
GGCATTGGCCGTCAGGATGATTCCCTGGACCGTGAAGACCCGGATCATGGTGAAGATGCGCCGGATGGACAGCATGACAAAAACAGTCAGCAGCAGAAGGCCGCCCAGAAGCTGGATCACGGATTGTGCGACCGGATGTCCCACTCAGACCTCGAGAATGAAGTGCGAAAGGAAGCCCAGGATGGCCAGCAGGAAGGCCAGCGTCATGAATTCGGGAACCCGGAAGATCCTGAGTTTCGCCATGATCGTTTCGAAAAGCGCAAGACCCGCCCCGGACACGAACAGTTTCCCCGCCAGCGCCGCGGAAGACAGAAGGTCCCCTCTCCATCCCGGAGCGCCGGTCATTCCCCAGGGGAAAAAGAAGCTGATGCCCAGAAGAAGGTAAAGGATCAGCTTGATGGAACTCCCCCATTCCATCAGCGCCAGATACCGTCCCGAATATTCCAGCAGCATGGCCTCGTGAATCATCGTGAGTTCGAGGTGCGTGGCCGGATTGTCGATCGGGATCCGTCCATTCTCTCCCAGCAGAATCAGGAAATACGCCAGAGCCCCGAACACAAGACTGGGGGTGGGAAGGATGCTTCCTTCCCTGAGAACCTCCGAAGTGACCCCCGTCATCGTGGAATGGGACAGGAGATAAGTGGTGAACAGCACAAGAATCGTTGCGGGTTCCGCAAGGAATCCGACCATCATCTCCCGTCTGCCCCCCAGATCCCCGAAGGGCGTTCCCGCATCCATGGCAGCCAGCGCCATGAAAACCCGGGCAAGCGCAAAAAGCCCCACCAGAACGATCGCATCTCCCATGGCCCGGTAAGCCGTAACGGTCGAGACGACAGGAATCAGCAGGGAGGCCACAAGCATCGTTGAGAACACCACGTATGGCGCCAGACGGAACAGGACGGACGATCCGGAAGGGAGGATGGCCTCTTTGCGGAGAAGCCTGAACAAATCCCGGAACGGCTGAAACACGCCGGGGGGCTTCCGGTTGGAGAGGATTCCTCTCACGACATTGACCCATCCCAGAAACAGGGGCCCCAGGAAAACAATCAGGAGAACCCGAAGAAAATCTCCGGGGAGATTGTCCGCAGAAACGTTCACGCGCTCACCTCAACAGGATCAGCAACAGGAAAAGGGTCACGAAACTGTACACCAGATAAACGGAAATCCGCCGGTTTCGAAGGAGTTCCGCCAGACCGGAGAGAAAAAGAACGAACCGGGTCACCGGCCGGTACAGGAATTCCCAGTGCGGATCCTCGATTCTGAGCCGATATTCGGGAGCCGGATCCGAGGGGTCGGGAAGATGGCGGTCGATCAGGAAAAAAGGGGCGAAGAACCGGCGGATCGGCTGCCCGAAAGCGTCTGCGGAATCCTGCATGCGGGGGGTGCGGACCGGATAGCCGCAATTCCATGGAAGAGACGGTCTTGGCGGTCTGTTGAGAAAAATCCGCACGAGAACGCCTGCGAGCACAAGGATCACCCCGAGCGAGACCGCCAGAAGAACCGGACTGTACTGGGCCTGTCCCGATGAAACCGGAACAAGCCACAACCATTGATGGGAGAGGGATGGAAGAGGCAGTCCTTCACCGACCATTGAACGAATCACCCGGTCGATGCCCTTGAGTATCGGGACAGGAAAGAGTCCGGCTCCGATACAGGCGGTCGCCAGCACCCCCATTCCAATGCGTTCGGAAACTCCTGTTTCCCGGGCGTTCTCGGCCCCGGAACTCCGCGGGTTCCCCAGAAACGAAATTCCGACCACTTTCACGAAACACATCGCCGTCAACGCGCTCGCAAGAGCGAGAAGCGCGGCGGCGAGAACCACGAGACTCCTGAACATCGTTTCACCGAGATCCGTCGCCCATAACGCGGACTGGAAGGTCAGCCATTCCGAGACGAACCCGTTGAAGGGCGGAAGCCCGGAAATGGAAAGCGCGCCGATCAGAAAAAACAATGCCGTATAAGGCATCCGGCGCACCAGCCCCCCCAGACGATTGATGTCGTGGGAACCGGTCCGGGCAATGACGGATCCGGCGCCCAGAAACAGGAGGCTTTTGAACAGGGCGTGGTTCAGGGTGTGGAAGAGGGATGCCGACAATGCCATGGTGGCCGGTATGGGGTGACGGGTGGCGAAAAACAGAATGGAAAGACCGAACCCGATCAGGATAATCCCGATATTCTCGATGGAATGATAGGCCAGAAGCCTTTTGGGCTCGTGCTGCATCAGGGCGTGGAGCACTCCGAAGAGAGCGGAAAAGGCCCCCAGCGCCAGAATGGTCGCTCCCATACCCGGAACCAGGTTCTTCATCCCCAGAAGCCCGAAATCCATTCTCATCAGGCCGTAAATGGCAATCTTCAGCATGACCCCGCTCATAAAGGCAGAAACGGGGGCCGGGGCGGCAGGGTGGGCTTCCGGAAGCCAGCCGTGAAGGGGAAGGACGCCGGCCTTCGCTCCGAAGCCTGCAAGGGAAAGGAAGAAGATGGCAAAGAGCATCCCCCTGGAAACCGATCCCTGGCGAAGCATGTCGAAGGCAAAGGCCCCCGGACCTGAAACCGGACTGCCCAGGGAAAGAAGCACAAAGGAAACAAGGATCAGGCTTGTTCCGAGGTGCGCCATCAGCAAGTAGAGAAACCCCGCCTCGCGGACCCATTCCCGGTCGAAATCGGTCATCACCAGAAAAAACGAGGCAAGGGCCATTCCTTCCCAGAAAAGGAGAAAGACGAACGCATCGTCGGAGATCAGGACACCGGCCATGGCCGCCAGGAAGACCGGTATCCACAGCGAAATCCATGCAAACCGTTCATGCGTCTCCCGCCGGAAAAAACCCGTGGAATAGACGGAAACCGCGGCGGCAATCGTTCCGAGAAGGACAAGGAAGTAGCTTGACAGAAGATCCTGACGGAGATGGAAAGGGAGACCGGGCAATCCCCATGGAAGCAGGACGGAACCCGTCGTACCGGTAACGATGCCCCAGACCCCGGAAACGGCAAGAAGGACTCCCGTCATCGCCGACAGAAAAAAAACGACGGGAAACGGACGGGAGAAGAGACGCGACAGCCCGTAGCCCAGGAAGCCCCAGACTGTCCACAGCAACATGGAGATCAGGGAGAAGACGAGAGGCGATGCCCCATTCTTCAACAATTCGGTCATGTCATTCTTTTGGGGTGGCCACAGGAATCTCCGCTTTGCACCCATGGGCCCGCATGGCACTCAGAATGATGACCTGGCTTCTTTCCGACAGGGCGGCCCCGAGCGGAGAACTGCTCGCATGGACCAAACGGGACTGCCACAAGTCCCAGTCCCGCTGAAGGTCCAGCCAGAACTCGGGAGAGGTGCCCACCAGAGCTTCCGAAAAGTGCAGTGCCGAATCCGGGGTAATCCCCCGTCTTGCGTTGACGATTTCGTTCAGGCGGGCAAAAGTCCATCCCAGGTGGTTGGAAAATGCCGTCTGTGTAATCCCGAGAGGATCGAGAAACTCCTCGACCAGGACGCGTCCCGGGTGGGGAGGTGGAACGGGTGAGAGCATCGTCTGGACCTCCGGAAGCCGTTTAACCTGACAAATGATATATCGATATTCAATATAAAACAAGCCGGGAAAACCGGACCGGAATCGTCGGATTTCTTGCGGAAACGACAGGCAGCAATGTACGATGGGGAGATAGACAATGTTCATTCTGGCCTGAATATCGGGACTGCCCCCAAAACAGTCCGGAACTCCGAAGCGCGAAGGGGAGTACCTAGCCATGGGCCCCAACCCCAACGATTCCGACGAATCCCGTCTCGCCGCCCAGTTCAGGGACGCGGGGATTCAGATCACCCCCCAGCGCCTGATGATCGCCGGAACGCTCTTCCGGAGCGAAAAGCATATCAGCGCCGAAGAACTCTACTTCCTCGTCCGGGAAAAATACCCGAGGATCGGTCTGGCGACCATCTACCGGACACTCCACCTTCTGACGCAAAAGGGACTGGTCGAGGAACACCGGTTCAACGACGAATTCAGCCGCTATGAGGTCAAGAGCAACATTCACCACGACCATCTGATCTGCATCGAATGCGGAACCGTCGTCGAATTCGGCCAGCCGGTGATCGAACACCTCCAGAACCTCGCCGCCCAGGAAAACAATTTCACCATCGTGTCGCATCGGCTGGAGATCTACGGCGTGTGCAAACGATGCCGGGACCAGAGCCAGAAACACCTTCCCGCGCCTTCGCAGGAAAAGCTCGGGCGCCGGCCCTAATTCCCGGAAGTTTCCGGCTTGTCCGACGGGAGAAGGACGATGCCCGGCACTCCTGTCACCCGAACGTGTCGGGATCCGCATGCCACTCCCAGGAAATCGGCAACGGGTGCCGGCGGAATCATCCTCCTGACGGAACCGGATGTTCCGACCATGAACAGCGTTCCCTCCTCCCCCGCCACCACAAGACGCGAACTGTCCTCTTCGCATACGCCGTAGAGATCCCGTTCGACCGGGAGAGGAATCCTCCCGAAAGACCGTCCTCCATCCGAAGACCGGTAGAGAAGTCCGTGATCGCCCGCCAGAACCACCTCGTCCCCCCGGCCCCAGAGCGCGTTGAAGGAAGGATCCTGACGCGTGACCCGGGGAATGGAGAGCGGAACGGGAGCGAAGGTCCGGCCGCCGTCCCGGGTTTCCAGAAACGTCTTGCCCCAGCCGGCCACCCAGCCATGAAGCGCATCCCGGAAATACACGGCATAAAGATTCTGTCCGGTCGGGGAGGAAAGCGCCGTCCAGGTCCGGCCGCCGTCCCGGGTCGCCAGAAGGGACCCTTTCTCTCCGACAATGTATCCATGCCGGGCATCCGGAAAATCGATGTCCTGAAGGAATCTGTGCCGGGACGGGGACGGGAGCCGAACCCATGATTTTCCTGCATCGGCAGTCGAGAGGATCGTGCCCCTGTCACCCACGGCAAAACCCCTTTTTCCATCGAGAAACACCATTTTGTAGAGGTCGGCGCTGACGGGAGAGGAGATCTTCGTCCAGGAGCCGTTTTTCTCCTGAATTCTCCAGATCGTCGACTGTGCACCGGCCACGACCACAACTCCCGGATGGGGGACGGCAATCGCGTACAGCGTTCCGATATAGGGCGGTATGGGACGGGACGGGGAAGCTGGCGGGGAAACGGGAGGTATGGGCTGGATCAACCGGAACCCCGTCGAAGACGGGATGGAGAGATGAGGGATCGTCGCAGCCGGTTTCCGAGTGCATCCTGTAACCGCCAACACTGCGGCCAGGAGGAAAAAGGCTCCCTTCAGGAGTCTCCCGGAACCCGGGAGAACGGAAGAGACAGACGAACGGGGGATTGCGCATACATGGCCGGAATACATGGGGAACACCTTAGCATATAAACAGGCCCGCAACCAGTCCCGGGACCCCTGGCCTGGCACCTTCCGCCGGATCTCAGTGGATATTCTGTTCTTCCTTGTACTGATTTCCCTCTTCTTCTCCGGAACCAAACGGCTTGAAGTGGTATTCAAAAATCGTCTTGATGGCAAGGGGGGCGCTGGATGGACTCAACCCCGTCCCGATGCCGATGTTCCAGTCGACATGATCTCCGATCGCAAAATTCCAGGACTGGAAAATATAGTGCTGCTGGATCTGATCGATCGCCGTCCCGCCCATTCCGTACATATTCGTAACGGGCCCGGTTTCGCCAAACGCTTCGATCCCGAAGTTCACATTGTCCGCCAACAGGTAGTAGAGACCCGATGCGTATGCAAACCCCGGCGGGATGGAAACGACCGATCCCCCGAGATTCGCGGGCTCGAACATGAAGCTGGTGTTGATGTCGAAAACGAATCGTCCGACCCTTTTTTCGCCGATCAGGATGAAATCGAAGAAGGAGGGCACCGTCGACCCGGCCGCCGGTGCCCAATATTCGATCTGGATCGCCGGATCGATGAAATCCGGAATTTTGGGAAACCGGATCCGGGAGGTGATCGCCCGGGTCTGATAATAAGAATAGGTCTGGGAGGCTCCGGACACAAAGTCCACATAGGTTCCGAGAGTCCACCAGTCGGTCACCCCGAACTCGAAGACATAGGTCGAAAACAGGATATTGGCATTGTATTGGGGACTGCTGAAGAGATTTTCTCCCGACTTGGACGGGAGCAGAAGCGTCTGCCATGTCCCGATGCTGACCTCTCCCTGCTCGGGTGTCTCGTAGGGATAAATGATAAAATCCGTGAACGGAGTGGCACAGACCGTCTTTGGCACCAGCACGAGAAGGAGGGAGAGAAGGAGAACGGACCGAAGAAATCGGTCGGAAAGGAGAGAAGGTACCCTGCCCAAACGCAGACGGCATCCCTTGAGGATGCATTGATCTCCAAACGACAAAAATCCCCCCTCCCAATCTGGCCAACAAATCGTTGGACCAATACAGAGAATCCCCGAGCGCCAGAAATCTCCGGGAGACTGGAACAGAACCCCCTCCCGAAGGTTTTCTCCGCCAACCGAATATCGCAATACCGAAAGACAAGGAAGATGTTGATGTGTGCTGGAATTCCGGGAAGCATATCATAAATCTGCCTTCTTTCAATACTCTCTTCTTGCGGACTTGTGATAGCAAAATAGAAATGTCCTACCCCAGCAAGATAGAAATGTCCTCCTGAATCTGTCATGAAAGACTCCGAAAGGAGCGCGGATGACAGACGGAAAGGACAGACTTCTGATGACGGCGAAGGAGCGGAAGCGATTGCATGTGGTCAAGATCGAGTCTGTTGCTTTCGACATAATCTCTAGCCGTAAGATCGTCTAATGTTTGGACTACACCATCGATATTTTCAAACCGACCAGAAGGACGAACTAAGTTTAACCAAACTTTCAGGTGTTGGTCCCAGTTTGTTTCCCTTGACTCCGATGGAGTCTCCTCCCTTTTGATGAAATAGAAAATAAGGTCAAGCCGGTCTGCTTTCCAAGAAGGTTCTGCTTTCACACGGATCTCTCGTAAGGACCTGAGTGATATTCCTTCTTCACTGTCCCTCGAATGCTTTCCTTTCAAGCGGTCCTTTAATTTTCTGACAAATTGATTGAAATCGTCCGGAAAAGCGAAGCGGGACCACTTCCTCGCCAACGCAATCGAAAGAGTTCTGAATTCTGTATCGCTGAAACAACCTCGTATGCGTGTCCAATTTAAAAGGACGGCTTTTTCCACGGTCATTATCCGGTCGAGATCGGCTACAAGTTTCCTGTCGGCCACTCCCGGTATGTAGGCGTAATTTACTCGAAGATTTCGGTGAATCTCGTCTAATTTAATGTCATCGACCTCGACAAGGGGACAAACTTCGATAAACGGTCGCTCCATACAACATCGAACGATATCGCATGACTGTGTAGCAACCATAAACCCCATGACCTCTTCTTCTGCCGCTTCGGAAGAATCGTCATCGGAAATAGCGTTTCTTGCAGCACCAGTTAAGGGTGATTCAGGATTGATGCGAAACAAAATCCAATAACCCTCGCCAATCACACAGTCGCCTTGCCTCCAATCCTGAAGAATCTTGTCGATATCGTTGGCTGTATCTGATCCGTCATCATCATTCAATTTCACGCTGTTTGATCCTTTTGGTTCGGACCACCCGTCCCTTTTCGGACGCACGATGAATACGGTCGTTCATCGCGTCAACGAGTTGTTCGGGAGGCAACGGTGATCGCAAAATCTTTTCGGTACGATCAAGTCTGGAATTCGGCAATTTTTTTCTACCGGTTTCTATGCCTAGAAGATTTTCAGCCTCCGTGAAATTTCCCTTTGATATCAAATCAAACGGAGTACGGCCATCGATTGCCAGAAAGATGGCCGATCGGTTATCCCGCGCGTTTCCACGGTCAACCTTGCGAATAAAATCCAGAGTCCTCAAAAGTAACACCTCTTTACCGGACCTCAACGGTTTTCCGCTTGCCCAAAAGTGAACGCTACGGCGGGAAACATGAAACAATCTTCCCAACTCTTCCCATGTCAGTCCGGAGATTTGACGAATTTCCGAGATGGCCCGTCTCGTGGTTATCCCTTGGTTTTCGGTCAAAGCCAATTCTTCCAAGAGGGGAACCTCTCCGAATCCCGAGCTGGTCGAGGCCTCCGGGAAAACAACGCGATTTTCCCCAATATGATTCGGTTCCGCCGAAGACGTGTTCGGTATTGCCAATAGTCCGCCGACACTTACACCAAGAGTCACAACAAGAACGGTTTTTTTGGCAAACGTGACCAAGAGAGATTCCGATGGATTCATGGCTTGCCTCCGTATCGCTTAAGAAACTCGTCCGTGACAGCCCAGCGGAAGAACGAATAGATCCGTTCGGCCAATTTTTGGGTTTGCAACAAGAGCGTTTCAATGTCGAAAGGCCTGGTGTTGGCCACAAAAGCATCGATGTCCAAAAGCCAACTGCGCTCGTCTATCGGCTCGATTGAGTTAGGATCTACAGTCGCCTGCGGCGGGAGGAAGCCCCAACGTGCCAACAATTCCCCTGATTCCTCGCCGATAACGAACAGACTTTCCGTGATTGAATGGCGAATCGTTTCAGAAGGAATGCCACTCAAGACCCCCAAGACATCAGGACGAACCATTGACGGAAGATGTTGGAAATCCTTTTCGGTCACCCGGTCCACATAACGAACACCAAGACGATCCACCATCTCAGTGCCGATCTGTGTGTTGAATGCCATCAATAACTTTAAAAGTCGATCTATAAAATCTTTCCTGCTTGTGTATTCCTTTGTTTCAAGCGCCAAAAAGTTCTGGCCAAGGGACGCACGCCAAACTTCCTTTTGATCAAAAAAACGCCAAATAGTACTGGAGCGAGGTTCTGCGACCCCTTTCGCAAAAAACAACCCTTGGCTCACCTCTGATCGCATGATTGGATAATCATGCCTGATGCTTTCTTGAAACGGCGCGATGAAATCGTTTTTTTCCATGGAAACAATCGCTGGAAAACGGATTTGGGTGATTACCCTGACGAGCGGAGCTTTCTCTAGCGGCACCTCCGCCGGCGATCCGCCAATCAATGGGCTCTTTGCAGACATGTTTTTGTTCTCCAGTGAAAATCCAGATATCAAATATTCTGAATAAGAAATAACACATCCCGAAAAAAATGTGAAGTATGATGTGAAGTTAGTCTTCTTTGCGGACACTGTGGCAGCAAGACAGAAATGTCCTTAACCGGATATGTCATGAAAGACTCCGATAAGGAGAGTTCATGAACGACGCCGAATCATGCTATATTCCAGAACCGGGATCGGCTAGAATGTCGAAGACTTTGCATGAAAGGATCTGGTCGTGTTTCTGATTTCCGTATCCGCCACGTTTGCCGCTTCCCATATCATTCC
>DAIEST010000247.1 GCA_027346125.1 Leptospirillum sp.
TCCGATGACAAAGTCGTCCCCCAAAGAAATGCTCCCGATCATCGACAAACCCGTCGTCCAGTATGTTCTGGAAGAGGCGGTCGAATCGGGTATCCGCCAGATCGTCATGGTGACCGGACGGGGAAAGAGAGCCATCGAGGACCACTTCGACATCTCCTACGAACTGGAAGACGTGCTCCGGAAAAAGAACAAGCTGGACGTTCTGGAAGAGCTTCAGCGGATCGCCTCCCTTTCCGAAATCTCCTATATCCGCCAGAAAGAGGCCCTGGGACTGGGACATGCCGTCCTGTGCTCGGAACTGGTCATCGGAAACGAGCCGTTTGCCGTGGCGCTCGGGGACGAAATCCTGGACGGTCCACAATCCGGACTGGCACAACTTCTGGCCGCCTACGAAGAACTTGAGGCTCCAATTATCGGCATGCAGCGGGTTCCCCGTTCCGAAGTCAGCCATTACGGGATCGTCTCAGGAACCGAGGTGCGGAAGGGACTGTTCCGCGTCGACCGTCTGGTCGAAAAACCCAAGGTCGAGGATGCGCCCTCGGAGTTTGCCATCATCGGACGATATCTCCTGACTCCCGACATTTTTCCGATTCTCCGGAATCAGAAACCGGGCGTGGGAGGAGAGATCCAACTCACCGACTCTCTCAACACACTGGCGCTCAAAAGACCGGTGTACGCGCTCGAAATCATGGGAGATCGTTTCGATACCGGAGACAAGATGGGATTCCTCAAGGCTACGGTCCAGTTCGCCCTGAAACGGGCCGATCTGGGACCCGAGTTCCGACTGTTCCTCGATGGAGTCCTGGCACAGAGCAGCCTTTCCGAGAAAGAGGACGGGGCTCCGGAGAAAGAATATGTCGCCCGATAAGATTGCGCTCATCGTCTGTGCGGGAATGGCCTTGCTCCTGTCCTGGCACAACATTCTGAAACTGGCCGACGACTGGCGGACACTGCCCGCTTATTCCCACGGCATTCTGGTCCCATTCGTTGTCCTGCTGCTGATTTATCTCGACAGGGATCGACTGTCAAAACTGAAGGATTCACCCTCCCACTGGTGGGTGGCATTGACCGGAACAGGCATCCTGTGTCTTCTTCTCGGCACCTGGTCGGGTCTGGATTTCATCCGGCAGATTTCGATCCTGTTCCTTGTAGCGGGGATCGTTTCGGGTTATTGGGGAATGACAACGCTTCGCGCACTGAGATTCCCCATCCTCTATCTTCTTTTCATGATCCCCCTCCCCTACATCGTCTTCAACGCCATTGCCCTTCCCCTTCAGAGGATCGCCGCACAAGGGGCATCGGCCATCCTCACCGGGATTCAGATCCCTGTGTACCGGGAGGGCAACATCATCAACCTTCCACACATTTCCCTGGGGGTGGTCCAGGCCTGCAGCGGCATCCAGTCGATCGTTTACCTTCTGGCCATTTCGGTCCTGCTGAAACGCCTGGGCAATCTCCAGGGACCGGCCGGCCTTCTGTTCGCGCTGTCGGCCATCCCCATTGCAGTGGTAGCCAACATGATGCGGATTGCCGGAGCGGGAATTCTGGGCTCGCTCAATCCGGATCTGGCCGAAGGTTTTTTTCATCTCTTCTCCGGATGGGTGGTCTTCATCTTCGCCCTCCTGACCCTGATGATCGAAATCCGGCTTCTCCGGCGGTTCAGGAGTATCCCCGATGCCGCGTAAATCGCTCAATATGATCCTTTCTTCGGCCATGATGCTGCTGGCATTTCTCTTTCTGGTCCGAAGCAAGGATCAAGGGCTCGTTCCCCGCCATATTCCCATCGGCCGTTTTCCGGTGATACTGGGAAGCTGGTCCGGCGTTCCCGTTCCCTTGAGCCGGAAAGAAAAAGACATCCTCAATGCGGACGGCTATGCATCCATCCTCTATACCGACAGGGCCGGAGAAACTCCCGTACTCTTCTTCAGCGTCTGGTACAAACACCAGACCCCGGAGAAAAACATCCACTCGCCCCAAAACTGTCTGCCCAGTTCGGGATGGGTCATTCTTCGTTCGAAGACGATGGAACTCCCCCTCTACGGGGAAAATCGGCCCCCGGTCAGAGTCAACACCGATGTCATCCAGAAAGGTCTCGACAAACAGGTTGTCCTTTACTGGTACCAGGAACGGGGCCGCATATTCCCGAACGAATACTGGGGCCGCTTCTACCTCATCAAGGACGCGCTTCTGCTGCACAGGACCGACGGGGCTCTGGTCCGGGTTTCGATGCCCTTCACAGGACAGCCGGATACGGCCATCCGGACTGAAACCCGGTTTCTGCAGTCCGTCATGCCGCTTCTCGCATCCTATATTCCGGGCCGTTACGGAGAGGCTGCCGCAGCGGAACAGAACGCTTCCGGAAAACCCGTATCGCAAGAGGTCCCCAATGACCATTGAACAGAACAGCGAATCGGGGAATACGCATCCGATCTTTATCGTCGATGACGATCCGGTCGTAGTGAAACAGCTTTACTGGCTGCTCAAGGGAGAGTATCCGGTTCTCTCCGCCAGCACCTACGGGGACGCGATCGACCTGTTCCTGAAAGAAAAGCCGCCTGTCGCCATTCTGGACCTGTCTCTCGGAAAAAATACCCAGCAGGACGGGATCGACCTCCTGCGTCTCTTCTCCGAAGCGGATCCCCACTTTCACGGGATCATCCTGAGCGG
>DAIEST010000199.1 GCA_027346125.1 Leptospirillum sp.
TGGTCCAGAATTTCCCTGCGATTGGCAACCCGATGCTCCGGATCTTCCGCAAGGCGATAGAGGGTGCCGATACCGTCCAGCCAGAAGCCGGCCCACGCCTTCCGCTCCGGGCGTTTGGTGAGGGCGACGATGAAGTCGCGGCGAACGTGGGCCCAGCAGAAGGCCAGGAGCATTCCGGCGTTCTTTCGGGCCATCGCCTTGTAGGACGAGTACCGGTCGACGACCAGGATTCCGGACCGGCCGGAAAAATGCGCAAGCGGAACAGTGGCCGACCGGGTGGGATCGACGACGTAAACGATCGCGTCGGCGGTCAGGAGGATCCACAGCCACCACTTGTTGTTCGCCTTGCCCTCGGACGCTTCGAACACGAGGTAGCGCGTTTCGTCGGCCTGGGAAAAGGAGGCGGTCCGGCTTTTCTCCACAATGGCCCGATAGAGGGGCTCGAAAAACGGAGCCAGACGGCGCAGGCCGTCGGTGACCGTTCCCTGGGACAGAGGAAGACCCAGAAGTCGCCAGTCGGAAAGAAGGCGGGATGTGGGGCGATGGAAGGCGAATTTGTCGACGAGGACAGAGACCCAGACCGAGATCCCGAGCTTGCCCCTGGGAACGAGACGCGGAGCGGAGGGGGCCAGAACGGGACTTCGTGTGTCGGAACAGGAGCAGGTCTTCCGGTAGCGGGGCCGCCGGATGACCCGCCGGTGAGGCCGCACCTCGACCTCGAGGATCTCGGAGGTCTCGGGGGATCCGTAGGAGGCAAAGGGCCTGAAACAGCCTGGACAGCATTTTCGGTCGGAGGGAAGGTCGTGAGTCTCGACAACGGCGGGGAGGGTCGAATGGATCGTCCGTCCGGGACTTTTTCGTCCGGGCTGGTGCCCCTTGGATCGGGGTGGCCCGGCCTCTTTCGGGGAGAGGCCCGGATCAAAGCCTCTCCCCTTTCCCTCTTCGGACTTCCGCCCGAAGATCTGTTGCTTCAGGGCCCGGACCTCGGCCTCAAGAGAGGTGATCTTTTCCAGGAGAGCCAGGTTGGTCTCCCGGGCCTGCTTCTGGGTCCAGCTCCACCACACGGGAGGCGAACCGGCTTCCGGAGGATGGGACGAGTGACCGCTGCCGGTGGCATAGGGATTCTGGGGGCAGGACAGGCAGGCGTTGGCCGGAACAATCGCGACATCCGGAACGGTCTCCGGTGTCTCAAGGTCGGGGAGGATCAGAAGTTCAAGAGGGCTCATGCCTCTTGTTTAACACATCCAGATCTAAGAGTCCAGCCCCAGGGGGAAAGGCCAGTGAGAAAACATGTTATCAAGGCTTCAACGAACGCTTACTATTTTCAGGTTGAAATATAGAGTTTGATGCAATTCGAACAACAACGTGGTCTTTTCTTGCAAATACCCTGTGGTATGGTGTTCGGAATACCGCAGGAACGTTCTGGCAAACGGTGCGGACGACCGGTTAAGGGAGATTGTACGGCAGGTGTGTCTGGAGACCAATAGCGAGGAGCCGGAAGTCCTGCCGGATCAGGTGCATCTGCTCGCCTGCGTGGACCCACAGGTCGGTATTCATCGCTTGGTCAAGCTGGTCAGTCTGATCAAGCCGATCAAGGGACGGTCGTCCGGTTGTTGCGCCAGGCGTTCCGCTGGTGTCGCACACGGCTTCCGGGTCTCTGGACCAACAGCGATTTTGTTTCCCCCGTGGGCGGGGCTCCGCTGGAGATCATCAAGCAGTCCATCGAGCAGCATGTCTAAAAACGCGACCCCGTCCTTCGTCCTGGAACTTCCGCTGTCGGTGGACGGAAGGGATGAGCATCTCCTTTCTGCCCGCTTCGAGGCGGCCCGGCAACTTTACAACGCCGTTCTCGGGGAGGCGCTGCGGAGAATGTCGCTGATGAAGGAGTCCTGTGAATGGCAGAAGGGCAGGGACCTTCCATCGAAGACCCGGGAGCGGTCCCGTGCCTTTGCGGAATGCGCCCGGGTCTTCGGATTCACGGACTACGATCTTCAAGCTTACGGAACCCGGTGCAAAAATAGCTGCCGGATCGGAGAACATCTCGATGCCCATGCGACTCAGACCACCGCGACCCGGGCCTTTCGGGCAGCGGAGCGCTACCTCTTCCGTTCTTCGGGAAGGCCGCGGTTCAGGACGAAACGCCAGGGCCTGTCGTCGGTAGAAGGAAAAAGCACCGCCACGGGAACCCGGTGGCGGACCGACCGGGTGGAGTGGTCCGAACTGATCCTTGCTCCCCGCTTCGCCTCCCCAGTTCGACCGGAAGGACAAGCACGAGGTCCAGAGCCTGGCCCTCCAGTGTCCAGTCAAGTACGTCCGTCTCGTGCGGCGGAATGTGAAGGGGCGGACCCGGTGGTTTGTCCAGCTCGTCTGTTCCGGGATTCCGAAGTGGAAGGCGGTCCATGCCCTGGGCAACGAGAGGGTGGGGCTCGACCTCGTCCCGTCGACCGTGGCGGTGGTGGGTGAGATAAACGCTGACCTTGGGGTCTTCTGCCCCGGTCTCGATCGTACGGAGAAGGAACTTCGGATGCTCCGCCGGGCCATGGACCGGTCGAGACGCAAGTCCAACCCCGGGAACTATAACCCGGACGGAACGGTTCGATCCGGGAGAAAAGAATGGATTTAATGTACTGAACATTTCAATAATAGCGTTTCTGGAGAAGTATGCGATCCAAAAAAATAGAAAATTTCTTAAAAGTAACTTTTTATTAAGGTATACTTTTACTAAAATTTAATTTTTGTTAGAATAGTGTTTATGAAAATCTCAAAAGACGATCTCGGAAGAATTCTTGCCCGATTCAATCCATGGTGGAGAGGAGATGCAATCCCCGATCTTCCGGAATGGCATCGTGCGTCTTTCAGGGAATTCTTTTCCTGGGTGTCTGCTCCACCGGTGCATCGTGCGGTTCTTTTGACCGGGGCCCGGCAAATTGGAAAAACAACCTTGATGCTTCAAGCGGTGAGCGAGCTTCTGAAGCGGGGTATACCATGTTCCAATATCCTGTATGCCACCTTTGATCATCCACTTCTCAAGCTTGCAGGTGCCGATGATGTCCTGGAAGTGTGGCGCGAACGGGAATCTGTCTCCGCTGCTCCGGAGTTTCTTTTCCTGGATGAAGCTCAGTTCATTCGGGATTGGGGGACGTGGATCAAGCATCAAGTGGATTTTCAAAAAAACCGTCATATTGCATTTACCGGTTCGGCAATGCCTTTGGCAGAGGCCAATCAAGAGTCGGGTGTCGGTCGATGGCATACGATTCGTCTTGGCTCCCTGTCGTTTTATGAGTACACACAACTCAGGGGAGTTGATCTCCCTTCTCTCCCAGAAGTTCGTTCATTGCAGGAACTTCGTGATTGGCCAATAACGAGGTTCCGTCGAATTTCAGAAATGTCGAGCTCCTATGTTCCTCATTTTCATGAATATCTTGTACGAGGGGGATTTCCTCAAACGGCTCAGATCGAAAGTGTCGACCAAGCCCAGCGGATTCTTCGGGAAGATATCATCGACAAGGTTCTGAAGCGTGATATGACGGCTTTGTTCGGTGTCCGGCGTATTCTCGATCTAGAGCAGACATTCCTCTATCTTTGCATGCATGATGGGGGACTCCTCGATATGGGGAGTCTTTGTGTCAATCTTCAGGTCAAGAGACCCACTGCCCAACATTTTATCGAAATCCTCGAAGCTGCCCATCTGATCTATCGACTGCCGCCATTGGGATATGGGAAGGAAATTCTTCGGGGACGTTTCAAGATCTATCTTACCGATGCCGCAATCGCATCGGCCGTCCTGCTCAAAGGCAGGAGCATCATCGATGATCCGACATCATTGGGGATTGCAACAGAGACTTCTGTTTTCAAGCATATTTTTGCGAGGGTCTACGAACAAAATATCCGATTTTCCTATTGGCGGGGAAAGAAGGACCAGGAAGTTGACCTTATTGCAGAAACGGGAAATACCCTTATCCCCTTTGAGGTAAAATATCGGGCAGAGCATATTGGAGTCAGGGAATTGCAGGGATTCTATGAATTTCTCGAACAAAAGGGATGTGTTCGAGGTTATGTAGTTACGAAATCCATTCATGATTTCGGGATAGTGTTCGGTCCATCCGGAACCAAGGCGTCAGTCATCCAGATTCCAGCGCCTTTGCTCTGCTACTGGCTTGGCGAGTCCGAGATCACCCAAAACATTGATGACATGACTACGGTTTGAACCATGCTTATCCGGTTGCTTCCCCTAACACCCAAAAAGGTGCTCTCCTATGCCAATCACGCATTCCCATCTTTCCCCGGATGATCGCCTCGCTCGCATGCACGAGATGTTCGAGCGCGAATGCGGTATTCTTGTCGAAGAC
>DAIEST010000007.1 GCA_027346125.1 Leptospirillum sp.
CTCATCATCTCGTAACCGGTGGCGAGGTTGTCGAAACGGGTGCAGAAACCGATATAAGCCAGGGGAACAGAGCCAATCGGACCATTCCTTTGTTTGCCAATAATGACCTCCGCCTTTCCATGGCTTTCCTTGTTTTCAGGGTGATAAACCTCATCCCGATAAATAAACAGGACAACGTCCGCATCCTGCTCGATCGCTCCCGATTCCCGGAGATCCGCAAGGATCGGTTTTTTATCTTTTGGTCTGTTTTCGACAGCCCTCGAAAGCTGTGCCAAGGCAATCACCGGAATCCCCAACTCTTTGGCCAGCGCCTTCAGAGACCGGGAAATTTCGGAGATTTCCTGTTCACGGTTATCCGTTCGTTGAGAACCTTTAACCAATTGAAGATAGTCCACAACGATCAACCCCAGATCCTTGACCTGATTCTTCAATCTTCGGGCACGTGCCCGAAGGTCAAAAACCGTCAAGTCTCCAGAATCATCAATGAAAAGGGGGACATCGCTCGCCTCGCCAAAGGCATCCATCACGGCTCGCCAGTCGTCCCCCTGCAACTGTCCGGTTCTTAACCGCCATGAATCGACTCTGCTCTGGGAGCTGATCAACCGCAGAAACAGCTGCTCCTTGGACATCTCCAGACTAAAAACACCTACAGGTTTTCTGAGCTCGAAGGAAACATGTTGGGCAATTCCCATCGCAAAAGCGGTTTTCCCCATCGCCGGACGCCCTGCGACAATAATCAGGTCGGAAGGATGAAAACCCGTTGTCATCCGGTCCAGATCAATAAAACCGGAAGGCAGACCGATCACCGGATCACTGATATCCCTGGAGCGGAGCTCTTCCAGTCTTTTGAACTGGGCATCGAGATATGGGACGTCCCCGATACGGACAAATCCTGCAGAAGTGCGGTTTGCGCCAATTTCCAGGATCCTGCGTTCGGCGAGATCCAAAAGAAATTCGATCTCCTCCGATTCCTCATATCCTTTCTGGGCAATTTCTTCAGCCGCAATAATCAGTTTTCGATAAATCCCCTTTTCTTTCAGAAGGTTCGCATAATGCTTTGCATTTGCGGCCGTGGGAACAATAAAGCTGAGTTCCTCGATATAAACGGATCCACCCGTCAGCCCGCTCCAGCCCTTCTTGTTCAGAAGGTCAGACAAGGTAACCGAGTCGATCGGGACCCGCTTTTCCGACATCTCCCGCATGGTGGAATAAATTTTCCGATGGGCATCGAGGGAGAAGTCATCCTCTTTCAATGAATCCCCTATCTCTGTCAACACCTCGTTATTCATGAGGATGGAGCCCAGAAACGATTTCTCCGCTTCCAGAGATTGGGGAAGGTTCTTCAGAATCTGCGAACGGGTTTTGCGTGCTGGAGGCATATGGGGTTACCTGTTCCCAAGGCAAGAGAAAATCCGTTCGGGATCCAGATTCTCAAGACGGAGAGGATGGGGATCAAGGCCGGGACGAGAAAGAAGGAATCCGCTACCGTCCCAGCGCAGAAGGCATCTGATGCTATCGGCACGGTGTACCGATGCACCCGTACTCATTTGTCCAAAAGCAACAGAGACGCCAAGAGACCGAAGATCGCTGGCCAGGATGGAGAGACGTTCCGCAATGTCAGGGTTGTCTGAAGGAAGCATGATCTCAAGACCATTGGCGATTTCATGTTCATTGGGTCCCGAAAGGATCCCTTCAATCCGGTTCATATGGAACGCAAATCCTGTGGCAGGGATTTTCCGACCGAAAAGAGCCGGGAGAGAGTCGTACCTTCCGCCGGAAGCCAGTTCCTGATAGGTCCCTTTCGTGTAAAGATGAAAAATCATCCCGGAATAGTAGGGTCCGCTAGGGTTCAATGCAAAATCCACCCGGATCAGTTCACGATTGCCTGGAGCGATCAGCAGAAGAATCTCGACCAGATAGGATGCCTGGACGGCAATCTCGTTCGATAGATTGAAGATCGGATCCTGCCTGAGAAGTTCGAGGGCTTCCTCAACGTTATAGGTACGCCCCAGAAGGATATCCAGCGATCTTAAGACCTGGGGATCGGTTTTGTTTCTGGAGGAAAGCAGATCGCTCAGGACAAGACTGTCGTGGGCATAGAAAAATCGCTGGAGATCTGTCTTCCTGTCTGGAGAAAGGTTCTTTCCGATCAGATGCAGAAGTGATTTCTGGAGACCGCAATGAGCCAGAGAAAGGACTGGGTCAGAAAGACCGAGTCTCTGAGCGCCTTCAAGGCAAAGAGAAAGAATCTCCCAGTCGGCCCTGCTCCCGCCTTCCCCGAACAATTCGACACCGGTCTGAAGCAGTTCCCGTTCCAGAATATGATGATCCTCGTGACGAAAGACGGAAGTGCTGTAGGAATAACGTTGAATCGGATCCGTCTGCGCATCCCCCTGGGCTACGAGGCGTGCAATCTGGGCAGTGGCATCCGGTCGAAGGATGAGGACATGTCCTGATCCCCTGTCCTGCAGTGTATAGGCCTTGTTCTGGAGAATGGGATCCAGTCCGGGTCCCAGGGAGTCCAGATATTCGAATGCGGGCAATGTGATCTCCGCATATCCCCAGAGAGCAAAGAGGTTCAGAAGGCGTGCCGTTGAATCTCGACGAAAGGTTGCAATACGAGAAAAAACGGGGCCCACTCCTTTTGGAGTGTGGCCCCGGATAAGTTTAGCCGACGGTGCTGGTTCGGATGAGGCTTTTTTCATCGTTCCCGTGCGGGGAGATGCAGAACCTTGAGAGTGAGGACATTCGGAATTTTTCGAAGTTCATCCAAAAGACTGGAATCAATGTTGTTGTCGACCCCAATCAATGAGACAGCTTTCCCGCCAGGAAAATCCCGACCAAACTGCATACGTGAAATGTTGACATTGTGTTTTCCGAGAATCGTCCCGACTGCGCCGACGACTCCGGGCTGATCATGATTGGTGAGATAAAGCATGGTTGGCTCAGGAACCACTTCAACAGCGAGATTGTCCATCGAGACAATCCGGTAATCCTTGCGCTGGAACACAGAGCCAGAAATCTGATGCTGGATATTGTTCGAAGAAATCTTGAGCGTCAGGAGCCCCATATAATCACCATGATGAGACGATCGAACTTCTACCACCTCGATCCCGCGATCTTTGGCAAGAATCGGCGCATTGACTTCATTGACACGGGTATCAAGGATAGGTGCAAGAATCCCTTTCAAGGCGGCAATCGTCAAGGGTGCGGTCGAAAGATTTGCAACATCCCCCCCATACTCAAGCGTTACTTTGCTGATGGGATCAGACTGGATTTGTGCGATCACCGACCCCATGATTTCCGCAAGTGTGAGGTACGGCCCCAGGATGGCCATCTCTTCAGGCGGCACAGAAGGAAGATTCGCAGCATAACGGATAATCCCCTTCCCCAGGTAGTCCACCATCTGATCTGCAATGGCCAGCGCGACATTTTCCTGTGCTTCTTTCGTGGCCGCACCGATATGGGGAGTGGAGATGAAGTTGTCGAGCTTCAGCAGAGGGTGGTCTGCCGGAACCGGTTCCTGAACAAATACATCAAAGGCCGCTCCTGCCACCTGCCCCGACTGAAGGGCTTCCGCGAGATCATTCTCGTCGACGATACCACCTCTGGCGCAGTTGACGATGTAGACCCCCTTCTTCATTTTCGAAAGGGTTTCCTTGTTGATCAGGCCCGTGGTCTCAGCAGTGAGAGGCGTATGGACCGTAATGAAATCCGCCCGCTGAAAAAGCTCATCCAGCGGAACCGGATGAACGCCGGACTTTTCCGCAACCTCCGGGGTAAGGTATGGATCAAAGGCAATGACATTCATGGAAAGCCCGTGGGCGATATGGGCCACATGCTGACCGATTTTCCCCATACCGACAATGCCAAGCGTCTTCTGGAAGAGTTCCACGCCCATAAACTTGCTTTTTTCCCATTTCCCCGACCGATTCGAAGCATTGGCCTGTGGAATCCGGCGGGCCATGGACATCAAGAGAGACATCGTATGTTCAGCGGTGGTGACGGTATTTCCTCCAGGGGTATTCATCACGACAATTCCACGGGCAGTAGCGGCCTCAAGGTCAACATTGTCGAGTCCCGCGCCTGCGCGGCCGATAACCTTCAACCTCGTGGCAGAAGCCAATATCTCCTTCGTCACCCGGGTTCCGCTACGGATCACCAGACCATCGTAATTGGCAACTTCCAAAGCAAGTTCAGCCGGGGAGAGCTTTGTTTTCATCTCCACATGAAATCCGGCTTTCTGGAATATTTTGACCCCATCCTCAGAAATGGCGTCACTGATCAAAATACGAATTTCAGACGACAAGACAGCCTCCTCAGCATTATTCCTGAATCAAAATCTCCTGTGCCTTCGCAACTCCTGATCCGAGGGGACTCTTTTTATACCCCATCCGCACCAGCACCATCTCAACACCGCTTACCGCGGTAATTACGTCAAACACGTCCGAATAACCCATATGAGAAAGACGGAAAACCTTCCCCTTCAATTGATCCTGACCACCTGCCGCGGTGATTCCATACTGGTCCCGAAGGTTCTTGTATACCGCCTGGCCATCAATTCCTTCGGGGGAAACGACTGCAGTAAGCGCAGCGGAAGGCAGATCCTTTGCAAAAACCTCCAGACCAAATCCCTTGACCCCTTCACGGGTGGCTTTTGCCAATCGAGCGTGCCGGGAAAAGATCTTTTCAAGCCCTTCTGCGCGCATCATCTTGAGGGATTCCGCAAGTCCGATCCAGAGAGTGACTGCCGGCGTCCATGCGTTGCTATCCTTTAGCAGATTATCTTTCTCCCGCTTAAGGTCCAGGTAGAATCTGGGACATTTTGCAGAAGCCTGAAGTTTCCATGCTTTTTCGCTTACTCCGATGAAGGCCAGTCCAGGAGGAAGCATCAACGCTTTCTGGGAACCGGTGATCAAGACGTCAATTCCCCACTCGTCCATCGGAAGATTTACCACTCCCAGTGCAGTAATCGCATCGACCACAAGAATCGTATTTTCCCGTGAGCGGGTTATCCCGGCAAGTTTTTGCACATCATGGGCAACACCGGTAGATGTTTCACTGGCCTGCACGTACACACCGCGAATGGAATCATCCTTGGAGAGAAGGTCGGCAACCAGATTGACATCAACCGATTTTCCCCACTCAACCTTGACTTCGATAGGCGTGACTCCGAATGCCTGGGCTATTTTCAGCCAACGCTCTCCGAACTTCCCTCCGTTAATGGCAATGACCTTGTCTCCGGGAGACATAAAGTTGGAGATGGAAGCCTCCATTCCGGCTGTTCCACTGCCGGCAACTGTCAGAACCTCTTGCGATGTCTGGAAAAGCCACTTGAGATCGCTTCTGACCTGCTGGATGATCGGAATAAAGTCGGGAGAACGATGATGAATGATCGGTCTGGACATTGCCAGCAGGATGTCTGGAGGGACAGGTGTCGGACCGGGAGCCAAAAGGTATTGTTTTTTCATGAACGAAAACTCCTTGGGTAATGATTGGGAAATGAGCAGGCACCCGGCCTGTGACCACCGGAAACACGATTGGAAATGTCCGGAAGCGAATTCGGGAATCACTTGGATCAAATCCGTCTAAGCCAAGTGCGCCTAAGAATTTTAAACCCTGTGAAGATACAACAGGAGCCAATAAAAGACAAGGAGCGGGATCGATCATCTTTGGACAGAAAACAATCACACACCCTCAACCCGCTCCAAACGGAAACACCATTGCGACAGCATCCATTGAAGCCCGGGTTCATGCAGTCGGTCTCAGCTACATCCCAGCAAGAAAATATTTCCGCCCTCTCTTATAGGAATGCCCCGATATTCAATAAAATCAGAGATCATGAAAATACCTATCAATGTTTTTTCTGAATCGACCAAGAATAGAAGAGATTCATCAATTCATCATATGTCTACAGTGCCATGATTTGAGCCACTCTAGGTGACAACCATCAATTTTATTATTGATACTGAATACAGAAATGAGAGTCCTTGCTCCTGTAGTGTGTAGCCACGCTGGAAACAGCGGTTGTGGATTTGGCTCTTTACAGGAGCGCTTCCATCTCCGGATGGATCAACTCCATGCCGAATCTAAAATCCTTACAAATTCACCCTTAAGCAAGGAGTAAGCCTAATGCGTAAGGAATCCAGAAAATCCATTTCCATGGTTGTCGGAAATGCTGGAATGGCAACAGTTCTGGTGGGACTTCTCGTATCCGGAAATGCCTT
>DAIEST010000068.1 GCA_027346125.1 Leptospirillum sp.
ACCCGCTTCCATCCCCATAAAAGGGTTGTACATGATCGACGGTGCCAGGATCGAGGTGATCCGTCCGCTGGGCTGGGCATAAAGGATCGGGATGAGCGTTCCGATCGTGGGACCGGAGTTGTAGGATTCCCCAATCGCCGGGACAGGGACGACAACCGTATTCTGGGTCGGAGTGCTGTAGGCAAAGGGAGGAGGAACCCCGATCGGAAGAGTGGGAAAGTTCTGGACTGCCGAAGGATTCCCCGTCATGGCGGGCGGAGGAACGGGAGGAGCCCCACCCTGCGCAAGAGCCTCCAGGGCGGGAGAAAGGAGGGACGCCAAGCCCATGATCAGTCCGGTGCCCAGGCCCGCAAGACCCTTCACCGTATCGCGGCTCCTTCCCGAAGCAGCGATCCGAGATGCCGGCCAAGTGCCACAAGATTTTTCCGGGCCCGCAAAAGCGACGGGAGAAGCCTCAGGAATCCGGCAAGCGTACCGGGGCGCCTGAGCAGGGCCATCCCCCCCCTGAGCAATCTCTCTTTCCCGTCCGGGTCCGCGAATGCCTGAAGCTCCGCAGGGAGAAGCTCTCCGGGAGCGTCGGAAACAATCCGGATGGCAATCGCCTTCACTCCGGCCTTTCCGATCGCTTCCATCCAGGTATGGCTTTCCATATCCACAATGTCCGCCCTTGTACGCTCATGCAGCCGGTTCTTCTCTCCGGGAAAAGAGATGATCGTATCCACCTGGACCCCTTTTCCGGTGGACAGCCCGAGCGCCTCCGCCCACCATCGGGCCTGGGGAAACTCGAGGGGCGGACTGCCTTCCCGATCGATCCGGGCAAGGACATGACCGCTTCCGCTCACAGCCTCCTGCGAGATGCCTCCGGCAAATCCGGCCAGGACAACCGTACCAAAAGAACAGGAAGAGAGCCAAGCGGACAAATGCCCGGAAGGCTCCTTTCCCACCCCGAGATATCGAACTGTCACCCGATCTCCGAACACCTGCATTTCCGGCCGGGAGGAATCCTGGCGGGGGGAACCCAGAACAGAGGAAAGTCCTTCGATCAGGGCGGCAGATTCCGATTCCATGGGAGTCAGAAGCAGGATCGGAAGGAGAAGATGTATTTCCGGATCCTTCATGGGATGGAGTGACCGGACGGATTCACTCAAGGAAGCGAGGCGCGATCGGATAAGGGTTGAGTCTCCAGGAAACGGTTCGTTCATCGGCCCTGGAGCGACCCCGCGTCAATACATTCCTGTAGAGGGAAAGAGCCCAGAGAGGAAAATAATCCCTGTACATATTGTAGCGGAGATAGAATACTTTCGGAAATCCCGTTCCGGTGTAATCCTTTTCCTCCCACCTTCCGTTCGCCGACTGCCGGGAAAGAAGAAAGCGGACACCTCGCGAAACAGCAGGATGAGCCGCATGCCCTCCGTGAATCAGCGAGATCAGTGCCCACGCCGTCTGGGAGGGAGTGGATCCCCCCACTCCGGCGGTCTCTTTCCGGAAATAGCTGTAGCAGCTTTCCCCCCACCCACCGTCAGCATTCTGATGGGCAAAGAGAAATTCCATGGATTTCTGGATATAGGGGGAGGACATGTCTTCCCCGATGGTTTTCAGAGCGGAAACGACCGACCATGTCCCGTAGATGTAGTTCACTCCCCATCGACCGTACCAGGAACCGTCCGGTTCCTGCTCCTTCCGGAGAAAGCGAAGAGATCTCCGGACAGTCGGAACCTCTGGACCGTACCCCAGGATTCCCAGGAGTTCCACCACCCGGCCAGTCACGTCCGAGGTACTGGGATCCAGGAGGGCGCCGTGATCCGCAAAGGGAATGTTGTTCAGGAACAGAAAATCGTTGTCCTTGTCGAAAGCGGCCCATCCGCCGTCCGTCCCCTGCATGGACAGGACCCATTCCAGTCCTCTCCGGAAAACATCCGGGTATCCGTTCATCTCAGGGTGCCACTTGGCAAAATCCATCAGCACCACGGAAGTGTCATCAATGTCGGGATAATAGTCGTTCTCGTGCTGGAAGGCCCATCCGCCCGCCTCCACACCCCGGACCCGGACCGACCAGTCTCCCGCGAGACGGACTTCCTTGCGACGAAACCATTCGAACGCCCGGGCAACAGGAGGGGAATCCATGGACACGCCCGCCTCAAAGAGAGCGCCAAGGGCAAGCGCCGTGTCCCAGATCGGGGAAAAGCATGGCTGGACAGACTTCATCCCCTCCACATCAAACACAAGGTCGTCGATCGACCGGATCGCCCTCTCGAGCAGAGGGTGATCCGGCTGATATCCTGCCAGCCTGAGCGCCAGAACGCTGTTTGCCATCGCAGGATAGATCGCCCCCAGTCCACCCTCACCCTTCATTCGGGGAACAAGCCATTCAAGACCTTTCCTGAGCGCCATTCTGCGCAGGGGGGGGAACGGATGACGGTTCCAGAACTGGAGCAGTATATCCAGGGAAAAGAAAAGGTTCTTCCAGGAGAGGACTTTCCTGTTCCAGGCATAGTGGACTTTCACCTGGCTCATCGGTGTGACGAAAAGCTCCGGGATCCCCGATTCCGGAGAAAGACTCACCAGTGGCTTGTGGTGGTAAATGAAGAGCAGGGGCACAATCACTGTTCTGGACCAGTATGAGACGGTATAGATCGACAGAGGAAACCACTTCGGAAGGAGAACCATTTCGGGAGGAAGCGCCGGAATCCCCTTCCAGTCGTACTGGCCGAACAGCGCGAGGGTAATGCGGGTGAACACATTCACATTGATCGCGCCGCCCCGCTCGTGAACGAGTGCCCGGGCACGGACAAGAGCGGGATGATCCGCAGAGTACCCCAGAAGCTTCAGCGCAAGATAGGCCTTGACCGTCGCGCTGATATCCGCCGGACCACCATGATACAGGGGCCACCCTCCGTCTTCTCCCTGGGACGACAGGATAAACGGAGCGGCACGCTGGAAAAATTCCTCCGGCCTTCTTCCCAGAAGAAACTGGAGAAGGACGTATTCCGAGGTAATCGTGACATCCGCTTCAAGCGGCTCTACCCAATACCCGTCCGTATGCTGCCTTGAAAGGAGTGAATCGAGCGCACGTCCGACCCCAAGATCGAGAGAGTCCAGTTCCGGGAGGGGATCCTGTATATCCAGGCCTACTCGCGTATCCACTTCTGTCCGACTCCTTCCTGAGGGCGGGCGACACTCACGCATCCGGTTCCCCACCACCCTTAAGTTCCTTTTCCAATCTTTCCGCTCTCATCGGTCCGGACAACAAATCCGCAAAAGACTCCCACAATTCCGGCCACCCGGAGGATCTCTGACACAACCCGGACAAGCGGCCCGGTACCTTAAATCCGAACAGAGCACCCCACGAGCCTTTGAGGAAAGATGCCGGATGCCAACGCGTCTTCCGCATCATTCCCCAAAAGCTCATTCCCATTGGGCAATCAATGATTCTAAGGCGCGAACCATTTCCGGTCAAGAACCACCCTCCGTCCGCAGCCCCCTGCGATCAAGAGGAGATCTGCCCGATTGGCGATGTGGGACTCCCAAACAAGATTGCTCCGGATCACATTTCTGAAACGATTCTGCCGCCCGGTCCAACCGGAGAAGTTTCCCGGACCGAAAGCGAACCGAAAGCTTTCTTGCCCTTTTTTCACCTGATCCGCTAGAATGGATTGGTTTCTGATCCTGCGGCCATCGGATCGGATGA
>DAIEST010000074.1 GCA_027346125.1 Leptospirillum sp.
GGAATTCGGATTCCCCGATTTCCGGCCGGCCTTTCCGGGCGGTGACAAAGTCTCCGTAGGTTGCCCCGGACTTCGCATGTTTGAGGCGCTGCACCAGTTCCGGGGCTTCCAGCACTTCCGAGGGAATGCGAATGCGGACCTTGAGCCACCGGTCGGGGGTACTGTCGTCTGGTCGGGAGGTCATGACGGGTGTCAGTCCCGGTCCTGCCACTCCTCGAGCCAGGCCATCTGGATGGCTTCCAGGATTTTTTCGTTGGAAGTCCCGGGATCTCCCTTGAACCCCGGAAGCTCCAGAACATAGCGGTGGAGATCCGTAAAGCGCACCGTCAGGGGATCGATATCCGGATGTTTTTCCAGAAGCTGATATCCGATTTCATGAGGCTCGTTCCAGTTCACTTTTTCCTGTCTCCCTGTCTTTTCCGGAAGGATGACAATCTCCCGTTCGGGTTAATGCTCATGTCCGCCTTTTGTGCAGGGAGGGATGCGGACGACCAGGTCTCCCCGCACGATGGCCTGGCAGGCAAGCCGGGACTTCAGTGTCAATCCTTCCGCCTCGTCAAGCTGATCTTCCTCGTCCTCGCCCATCTCCGAAAGGCGGTCGAATCCCTCTTCAATAATGACATGACAGGTCGAACACGCACAGACTCCGCCACAGTTGTGTTCGATCGGGATCCCCGACCGGAGGGCTGCCTGAAGAATGGACTCGCCCTCCTTGGCGTCAATGGTTTTTCCCGCATCCTGAAAATGAATCTTTGGCATCCGCCAGTTCTCCTCCTGTTACCCGTCCACTTGCTTTCCGCCAAGCGCTTCCTGGACGGAATGGTTCATCAGCCTCTCCGCAAGCGGTTGTGTCGCTTTGTCGAGCCGGGTCGTTTCATCCCGTACGAGGCGTCCGTCCGTCCCTTTCATCGCTTCTTCGAGGCGATCCATCTGGTTCTGGATCAGGAGACGCTCCTCTTTTGGGACGATATCGTCGTCCAGTCGGTCCAGAGCCCTCCGGGTAGCATTCAGGACAGTCTGCGCCTCGGTCCTGGCATCGATCAGAAGGCGGGTTTCGAAATCCTCTTTTGCATGGACATAAGAGTCCTTCACCAGTGCGCGAACGTCTTCCCTGTCCAGGCCATAGGAGGGATGGACCACGACCCCCTGGGATTTTCCGGTCCGCTGATCCAGTGCGCGTACATCCAGAATCCCGTTGGCGTCGATCATGAATGTCACTTCGATCCTGGCCGCTCCGGCTGTCATCGGATCGATTCCGGTCAATGAAAATCGGGCGAGGCTCCTGTTGTCCCTGGAGAGTTCGCGTTCCCCCTGAAGGACATGGATGTCGACCCTGGTCTGTCCATCGAGGAATGTGGTGAACATTTCCTTGGCTTGTGTCGGAATGGTGGTATTCCGGGGGATCAGTGTCGACATGACCCCCCCCATGGTTTCGATTCCGAGCGAAAGGGGGGTGACGTCGAGCAGGAGCAGATCCTTCCTCTGGCCTGAAAGGATATGACCCTGGACAGCGGCTCCTTCCGCGACGACAAGATCGGGATCCACCGTATCATAGAGGGTTTTTCCGAAGTAGTCCTGGACGGCCTCCTTGATCCGGGGAAGCCGCGTCGCTCCCCCCACCATGATGACTCCATCGATATCGCGGGTTTCGACGCCTGCGTCATCCAGGGCTTTTCGGACCGGTTCGAGCGTCCGTTGCACAAGAGGCTCCACCAGGTCGTTGAGGGTCTTCCGGGTGAGAGTGGTCGTGAAGCCGAGTGCAGGGATGGAAACGGTCACCGAGTCTTTGCCGGAGAGGGCGATCTTGGCTTTTTCGGCTTCTTTTCGGAGCAGGTCGCGGACTTCCGGCCTGTCGTGGAATCCGGTTCCGGCGCGAAGCTCTGAGAGCCAGGAGGAAACGATGGCAGCGTCGAAGTCGTCCCCGCCGAGGTGGGTATCTCCGCTGGTCGCCCGAACTTCGAAGATTCCTTTCCGGATGTCGAGGAGGCTGAAGTCGAATGTGCCTCCGCCCAGATCGTAGACGGCAAAAAGGCCGTCCTTTCCCGATCCGAATCCGTATGCGAGCGCGGCCGCCGTCGGTTCGTTGACGATCCGGAGGACATTGAGGCCCGCCATTTCCCCGGCGTCTTTTGTAGCCTGCCGCTGGGCATCATTGAAATAGGCCGGAACGGTGACGACCGCGTCCAGGACAGGTTCGTTCAGGTAGAGTTCCGCCCGTTTCCTCAGTTCGGAAAGGACGAGAGCCCCGATTTCGGGAGGGGAGAGATGCCGGTTTCGGAAGCGGTCGGGGATCATCGGAAGCCCCCGGATTTCCTCAACCGGATAGGAGAGGTGGGGCAGCTCTCCTGTCACGTCTTCATACCCGCGCCCCATGAGGCGCTTGGCGGAATAGACGACGACCGTTTCCGGGTCGTTGAGCCTTGCCCGTGCCGGATATCCCACCTGAACTCCGGACTGCGCCAGTGCGACAACGGAAGGAAGAAGGGAGCGGCCTTCGCCGTCCGGAATGACTTCGATCCGGTCATTGCGCAGGACGGCAATCAGGGAGTTGGTGGTGCCGAGGTCAATGCCGACAACAGTACGGGACACAATCGCTCCTTCAGACCGTCTGTCCGCGGGCCGGGGTCGTCCGCGTCTTCAGGTCCCGTTCGATGGACTTCAGGTATTTTCGGTATTCGAGACCGCGGCCGAGGCTCGCCCGAAAGGAGAGGAGAAGTGCTCGGTCCGTTCCTTCCGGGATTCCGTCAAGTTCAGCCATTTTTTCGAGAACCGCCGCCTCGGCTTCCCTGATTTTTCCGGAGAGGCGCTGGAACGCTCCTGCGGCACCTTCCGACTCCGCCTGTTCCTCCAGGGACTCCTTGAGTTCCATGATTTCCATGAGAAGGTCAGGGGGCAGCGCCGTCTTCTGTCCCTGAGGGGAATGGTGGGGTCCCGTCAGGTCAAGGTAATAGAGCGCCCGCTCAAAAGGATCCCTGAGGGTCTTGAACGCCTGGTTGACAAGGGCGGCATTGTTCAGGCTGATGTCCTGTTCTTTTCCGTCCTCAAGACGATGGTAGTCCGGGTGAAAAAGACGGCTTTTCGCATGAAACCGCTCTGTCAGTTCGGACAGGTCGATCGTCAGTCGAACGGGTAGGCCCAGGATGGAAAAGAAATCCGTTTCATGCCCGATCGGCTGGATCTTGACGCATGATGTACAAAGGTCCGATTCGGACAGGCTCTCCCTGCAGTTCCAGCAAAGAGACGGATCGACCCGTGCGAATGAGTGAGCCATTTCTTCGCCTCCTTTTCAATCTTGTCTGCCGGTGTGGCAGGGCGGGGGCAGCGTGTGCCGGCAGGCCCCCGGTCCGGGTGTCAGGGGATTAGACGGCGAACGACGTTCCGCAACCACAGCTGTGGGTGGCATTGGGGTTCTGGAATTTGAAGCCGCCCCCCATGATTCCGCCCCCCTGGAAATCGAGAACTGACCCGTCAAGGTAAACCATGGATTTGGGGTCGATCAGGATCCTGATCCCCGAAGGACCTTCCTGCACTTCGTCGAACTCTCCGGGCTCATCCTCGAACCGGATCAGGTAAGAGAGGCCGGAGCATCCTCCTCCTTCAATCCCGAGGCGCAGATACTTCCCTTCTTTCTTCTGGATCTTCGACATGCGCAAAACTTCGCCCACTGCTGTCTCCGTGACATTGATCATCGTTTCCTCCTCAGGCTTGAACGTTTTCCTTCTGTCCTTTTTTGGTCTTGTAGTCGTTGATTGCACCCTTGATTGCATCTTCCGCCAGAACGGAGCAATGAATCTTGACCGGAGGCAGATTCAACTCCTGAACGATGTCCGTGTTCTTGATCTGGAGGGCCTCTTCGATGGTTTTTCCCTTCACCCATTCGGTGGCGAGAGAACTCGATGCGATCGCGCTTCCACAGCCAAACGTCTTGAACTTGGCTTCCTCGATGACGCCGGCGTCATTGATCTTCAGCTGGAGCTTCATCACGTCTCCACATTCCGGTGCGCCGACAATGCCCGTTCCGACATTGTCTTCCGTTTTTTCAAAAGATCCCATGTTTCTCGGGTTGTTGTAGTGGTCGATGACCTTATCGCTGTATGCCATGTCTTGCCTCCCATTCAGTTTCGGTGCGATGTCGGATATCCGACTGGAGCAATAAGCGGGATTCTTTCAGCCTCAGTGAGAGTTCCACTGAACGGTCTTCAGATCGATCCCCTCTTTCGCCATTTCGTAAAGGGGGGACATGTCCCGGAGCCGATTCACGGCTTCCTTGACCCGCCGTACGGAATAGGCGATCTCTTCTTCGGTGTTGAATCGACCCACGGAGAACCGGATCGACGAGTGGGCCAGATCCGTTCCCACCCCAAGCGCCCGGAGCACGTAGGACGGTTCCAGTGTGGAAGAGGTACAGGCGGAGCCCGAGGAGAGCGCGATTTCCTTCAGTCCCATCAGAAGGGCTTCTCCTTCGACAAAGGCGAAAGAGAGATTGGAAACGGCCGGAGATCGGTTTTCCACGTCTCCGTTGATGCTCACATAATCCAGTTCCTCCAGTATCCCGTTCTCGAGCTTGTCCCTCAGTCCCCGAAGAAAACGAATCTCCTGGTCCCAGTTTTCCCGGAGGATCCGGCAGGCCATCCCCATCCCTACGATACCCGGGGTGTTGAGGGTTCCGGACCGGAGTCCCCGTTCGTGTCCGCCGCCGTCGATCTGTGCCGTCAGGCGGACCCGGGGGTTCTTCCGGCGCACATACAGGGCGCCGACACCCTTGGGGCCATAGATCAGGTGAGCGTTCATGGAGAGAAGGTCGATGTTCATCCGGTTGACGTCGATGGGCATGACCCCTGCGGCATAGCTTGCATTGACATGCAGCAGGACGCCTTTCTCCCGGGTGATCCTTCCGATCTCTTCCAGAGGCTGGATCGTTCCGATCTCGTGGTTGACCGCCATCATGCAGACCAGGATGGTTTCGGGACGAATCGCTTCCCTGACTTTTCCGGGGTCGACCCGGCCCTTGCTGTCCACCGGAATGATTGTCAGTGTGAACCCGTGGCGCTCCAGTGAATGGAGAGGATCCAGCAGGGAGCGGATATCCGTTTCCACCGCAATCAGGTGATTCCCTTTTTCCCGGTACATCTCGGCGATCCCCTTGATCGCCAGGTTGTCGGACTCGGTCATGCCGGAGGTGAAGACGATCTCTTTCGGATCGGCCTTGATCAGGGCTGCCACGTCCGTACGTGCCTGATCCACGCCTTCCTCCGCTTTCCATCCATAGGAGTGATTGCGGGAGGACGCGTTTCCGTAGTTCTCCGTGAAATAGGGAATCATTGCGTCGAGGACACGGGGATCCAGCTTAGTGGTAGCGTGGTTGTCCAAATAAATTGATCGATCCATTAAGGACTCCTCCCGTTGTGGGAACGGCTTGGGTCAACTCCTCGAGGGTCATGTCCTCGAGAAGCCACATGATTTTCCCCTGGATCTTTTCCAGGGGCGAGCGAATATCACAGTTATCAATTTGCTGGCAGATTTTGTCCTGTCCGTCAGAACAGCTGAGGATCCCGACCGGTCCGTCGATCGCATCGATGACATTCAGAATCGAGATCTCCCGAACGGGCTTCTTGAGTGAATAGCCCCCCTTCGGAGCATGGTGGCTCTGAAGGATTCCTTTCTTCGAAAGCTTCTGGAGCACCTTTGCCAGGATTTCCGTGGGGATCTGGTATGCCTCCGAAATTTCCCGGATGTTCACAACCTGTTCTGGCTCCTGCTGTGACAGAAAGCTCAGTGCGAGAAGGGCATAGTCCACTTTTTTCGTCAGCTTGAGCAATGGAGTCTCCGACTCATTTAATCGCAGACCGAAATGGTCTGTGAT
>DAIEST010000078.1 GCA_027346125.1 Leptospirillum sp.
TTGACATTCTGTAATCGATCAATTACACTTGGTCTATGACATACACGGTCAAACAACTCGATGAGTTCTCCGGTTGGCTCAAGGGTCTGAAGGATGGTCTGAGCAAGCAACGCCTTATAAAGCGATTGAGGAAGGCCCAACTTGGCAATTTGGGCGATGTGGAACCGGTAGGCGAAGGGGTGTTCGAGATGCGCGAACACTTCGGGCCGGGCTGGCGAATGTACTACATTCGGCGCGGCGAGGTACTGATCGTGATGCTGGGAGGCGGCGACAAGTCAACTCAGAAGACCGACATCGCCCGAGCTATTGTTCTGGCAAAGTCCTTGGAGGATTGATCATGGTTAAAAAAATTAAGGTCTCTGAACTCTCTGAGTTCGATGCAGCCGAGTATTTGAACAACGAAGAGGATATGGCGGCGTACCTGACGGCCGTTCTTGAAGAAAATGACCCGGCGTTGTTGGCTGCCGCTCTTGGCGACATTGCCCGGGCGCGGGGGATGTCGCAGGTTGCGAAGGATTCTGGCATCGCACGCGAAGCCCTATACAAAGCCCTTCGACCAGGCAGCGAACCGCGCTTCGAGACGATCAGCCGTGTTTGTGTAGCCCTGGGCGTGCGCTTAGTGGCGCAGCCGTTGCATCCCGCACATTGACACCTTTATTCATTTTTGAGTATCAGTTGAAATTGATCGTAAATATGTCATCTTTCCTGAAAGTTGGAACCTCCACGGAACTGAGGGTGGCCAAGACTGTTATAACCATTTTCTTATCAAATAATAAGTTATTCCCAAGAACCGCGATTGACTGAAGGAAAACAGGGAGAAAAACAAGAAACCCCTTGTCGTTTCTGGTAAAATGGCAGGTGTCCAAGCCAACCATTAACCCACCCGAAGGGTGCAACGAAAGGGGCGACTTCATGGTACGACAAACGGTTCTCCCGTTCAAACTCGAAGCGACCAACGATGTAAAATTTCCGCAACGGGAACCGGGCAATTTCCGCGGATGGGAGCCACCCGATTTCCCGATCGGGAGCCACGGCGCCGGAGTGCCGGTTTAAAGTTTAAGATTCCGGTTCATGGGAAGCAATCTCTCCGGGGGTTCTCCGCGCATTCTTTTTCCGGTAACTGTCTCCGGTGATCGTCACGATCAGGGCCGGGCTTTCGATCCGGTCGACCAGGGCTTCCAGAAGGACCGGGTCGGGGATGACGTCTCCCCAGTGGGCGAAAGGGAGCTGAGTGGTCAGAAGGAGGGACTTTCCAATAGACCCTCCTCCAGGAGTTCCCGGAAGTCCTCGGCTTCCCCTGCCGTGAACTTTTTCATGCCGAAATCATCGAGGGTCAGAAGGTCGGGACGGATCATCCGGTCCCGGAAGCGCAGGAACGTGTGGGAAATCCGGGCTTCCTGCAGTTGTTCGAGCCAGTGGGTAACCGAAAGGAAGAGCACCGTCTTTCCTTCCTGGCAGGCCCGGTGTCCGGCAGCCTGGGCGAGAAAGCTCTTTCCCACGCCGGTCTGGCCGATGAGGACAAGCGGACGGCCATCCCGAAGACAGGAGAGGGAGGCGATCTCCCGGAGCGTGGTTTTGGAAAGGGAGCGACGGACCGACAGGTCGAAGTCTTCGAAGGCCGGAGAGGTGCGAAGCCGGGATGTCCTCAGACGATAAGCGAAGGCCCGTTGCCGTCGGACATCGACTTCGGCCTGAAAGAGTGCGTCGAGTGTTTCCTCCGGAGGCATTGAAACGAGCCTCGAAAATGGGTTCCAGAACACCTTTTCATGCGCCCGGATATGGGGCCGTCGCACGGAGGGGGCAAAGCGTGTCAGACAGGGAGTGCAGAAGACGATTCCCTTGGACTATTCTGAATCGTTACCACAGGATTGGGATTGGGAGGGGGAACTGGAATGTTTTCTTCCTTGCAAAGGTTCAAGTATTCCTCCGTTCCCCACCGGGCCTGATACAGGCAATCCTCGACGGAATGGCCGACTCCCGTAAACCCTTCCAGATCAGGTGAATAGAATCCGAAAAAATTTGGATCCTCCGTCGCTTCAATGACCAGTGAATATTTCAGATCGAGCATGATCATCCCTTCCTTTTCTCTGAAAGTCCGGCGGCCTTGAGAATGGCGTGACAGGTTCCTGTCGGAATTTCCTTGGATCCATGATAATCGAGCCGGATCAGGCGCGCTACATCCGGTTTCCCGTAATAACGGATAGATCCTTTTTGGTAACGTACTGAATTGTGTGCAGAAAGTATTGGAAATAAAAAAGGGCCATGGTAAGAAGGTTTGTGTCGACCAAAACACGGACCTTCACCCCTTAGGAGGGAACCATGACCCATGGCAAGAAGTCTAAAATAGTTTCTCCCGGTTTGAAATCCCTGGTTCAG
>DAIEST010000136.1 GCA_027346125.1 Leptospirillum sp.
CTCCAGGGGAGGTCGAGTGGTCCATGCTTATTATGACCACGTGTCCCTGATCAAATTCATCGAAAGGAACTGGGGCCTCCCGACGCTGACCCGCCGAAGCCGGGACAATTTCCCCAACCCGGTCACCCGTGAGGAAAACCCATATGTTCCGGTCAACGGTCCGGCGATCGGAGACCTCATGGAGATGTTCCACTTTCCGGACGAACACCATGACGCGGGCGACAATGAGCGTTCCCATTGAGGCTCCACTGCTGATACAGACTCGCCGATGAGACATGAATTTCGGGGTCCGGTCTTGCCGGGCCCCGTTTTTTAGCATGCTGCAAGATTTTCTCGCTGGATTGTTGTGTTCGGGCAAACACATTTCAGCAGGACAAGCCACCTTCTCTCAATTCCTCCGGACACCGATTTCTTTACCTTATTTTGACTGTTTTTTAATCTGGCGTGTTTATGGTGGTTGTGTCGGGGAAGCTTGCGACGAAGACTGGCCTGAAAGATTGTGCGTGTCTTGCGAGTGATGCCGGAATATCCCCAGCAGTCGAATCCCGAATGAACGCAATGATTTTCTCCCAACAGGCTTCTGACCAATCACATCAATAGAACCAGGTTGTCCCGCGGTTTGGGCTACGGGATAACCTGATTCCATTGGAATCGGAAATGGAATCATGACAATGGACAGCAAGCACCTTCCGGGCCTCAAGCCCTTGATCCTGATTGTGGATGACGAGCCGGATCTGATCACCCTTCTGAAAAGGCTTTTCGAGCGGGAAAAATATCAGGTTGCGACTGCCCGGGACGGAGAAGAGGCGCTATGGATGCTTCGACGGATCGCTGGACAGGGTCACCAGGTTCTGGTCATCCTCGATCTCATGCTTCCCGTCCGCTCAGGATTTGAGCTTTGTCGATTCATTCGGTCTCACCCGGCGTTCAGCAGTACTCCCGTCCTGGCGATTTCCGCCCATACGGGAACAGACGCAAAGGTGAGGGCTTTTGAGGAAGGGGCGGACGATTTCATGGAGAAGCCCTTCAGTTCCAGGGAACTCCTGGCGAGGGTCAATGCATTGATTCGGCGTTGTCAGAAAATGGATGAAGGGAATCTGCCGCCGCTCCGGTTCTCTTTCGGTCCTCTGGTCGTGGATACGGAACGAAGAGAGATTCTGCTGAACGGAACGGAAGTCTTCCTGACCCGTCTTGAATTCCGGATACTCCATTATTTCGTCCTTCATCAAGGCAGGGTGGTAAGAAAAGATGAGCTTATCAACGCGCTCTGGGACGAAGCGGAGCCCGTCGGCGACGACAACCTGAAGGTCCATGTCCATGCGCTCAGGCGCAAACTTGGTGATCGGGTTCATCAGCCCCGGTTTATCGAGACGCTCCGGGGATTCGGATACCGCTTCAAGAATCGGTGGGAGGATTCGGGAGTCGATCATAACGTCCGGAGATGAGCGGCTCTTTGGGCGGCACTATCGCCGGCTGGCTCCGTTTTACAATTTTCAGGGGTAGCAGGGAGTTCCCGTGAGCCAGTCTGTTTCGTTTCGTGCGATGTGCCGCGCCCATTGGTTGAGCGGAGCGAACGAATCCGAATCTGCGCCTTTTGTCCAGATCGCCTGCTCGAGGTAATACTGGAAGTGTTCCTGTCGTGTGGGATGGCAATGAGGAGGAAGAGGGAGGAAAAAATCGATCCGGACGGTGACCGGAGTCTGGGGCGCGACGTGGGAAATCATGACGTCCTTGACCATCAGGTCGTAATGGGCAAAAAGGCTTCGGATGTCCGGGAAGTCTGAAGGGGCCGGAAGAAGCGCCATAATCCTGTCGATCTGATCCGGAGAGGTGTTTTTCTTTTTTTTCCCTTCGTCGGCACAGGCCGGATTGACAGAAGCGGTCCCCAGAATGAAAAACGCCAGAAGCCAAAGAAAAACCGGTCTGATGGTCCATCCCCCTGTCGGGAGCGATCCGGTTTTTCCCGGGACTCTTTCCATTGTGGATCCTATCCTGAATTCTGGATGCGGAACCGGAAGTTCAGTTCGAATTTTCCGGCGACTGCTTGCCCCTTCAGGCGGGCCGGGTCGAATCGGAGCGTCTTCAGGATCCTTTTCGCAATCGTGTTGATATCGTCGTAGACGGAGGGAACGACCATCCGGGAGCGGACCAGTTTTCCGGACGGATCGATCCAGAGATCGATGACGACATCGCCCTCTTCGTCGTTCGCCTTCATTTTATCCGTGTAGAGGGCGTTGGTATCGACCCTTGTCAGGAGGTGAGGAGGCTGGTAGTCGGTGGCGGCCCCGGCAGAAGGGGTTCCGGATCCCCAGCCCAGATCGACCTTGGTGCCGGACTGGGCGACCAGGAGATTGGACGAAGTCGCTGTCTGAACGGGAAGGGTCGGCGGAACGACCGGATGTGAGACGACATGCCTTTTGACGACCTTGGGCTTGGCCCGGGGTTTGGGCATCGGCTTGGGAGCGGGGGGCTTGGGCGGTGGCGGGGCCAGCGTGACATGAATGGCCTGGGGGGCCGGAGGCGAGGGGACGGAGGTGTCGATCGGCACGAATGCGAGAACCATCGCTTCACCTGCCAGTACCGTCAGGAGAAATGGAGTCAGGGTGAAACGGCTCTTCTGATCCAGAAAAGACGGAGTGCCCGTATGAAGCGGCGGTTGGGCGGTCGTTGTGTCCATCAGTGCCCCTCTCCTGTCCGGATCGAGACATTTGAGAATCCCAACGTGTTGGTCAGGTCCATGACATCGACGAGCCGCTGGAGATGAGAGTCCTTGTCGCCGCTGATGATGATTTCATATCGTGCCGACTTGTCGGCGGAGAGGGCCAGGAGACGGTTCCTGAGGTCCGTCCGGTTGACAGGATCCTTTTCGAAAAACAGATGTCCGTCCTCGTCGATCGAGATATTGACGATCTTCGGCTGTCTTTTCAAAGGATGGTCGGCGGCCTTGGGCAGGTCGACCGTCACCCCGTTGAGCTTGATCAGGGAGATCGAGATGAAGATGAAGACCACCAGCAGAAAGAACATGATGTCGATCATCGGGATCAATTCGATCCTGGCCCTGGGGGATTCCTCGGCGTTATCCCGGAACAGTCTCACGATAAAACTCCTTGTCGGACAGGGGCTTCCGGTATCTCCGGAAGCCGGGAATTCCTGATCGTCTGAACGTTGTTCTCAGGCGACGGAGGAACTTTTTTCCACCCGGTAAGCGGACTGGATCCCCTGGGATTTGGCGTCGTTCCCGTTCTTGACGAATTCCGGGGAGTCCCGGTAGGCCGTCCGGATCGGTTGATGAAGAATGGTGATCAGTCGGGCGGCCGATTCGAGAGAGGACTTGATGCTCGTGATCCACTTGTAAAGAAAGTTGTAGAAGCCGAGAGAGACGATGGCGATGACGAGGCCGGTCGCTGTGGCGATCAGGGCCTCTGCGACGCCGCCGGTAATCTGGGCCGGTTTTCCGAGCCCGGAGATCGACATGACGTGGAACGAGGCGACGATGCCGATGATGGTACCCAGAAGTCCGAGCAGGGGAGCCATGGTGATGGCCGTGTCCAGGACCCACATCCGGTCTTTGAGTTTTTTCTCCTCGAGAATGGCTTCCGCCTCGATCAGAAATTCGAGGCGTTCTCCTTCGAGCTCGGATTCTACGAAGAGCCTCAAAATCTTGTTGATGATGAAGTTCTGCGAAGTATACGAACTTTTGAGAAGGTTCAGGACGGATTTTGTGTCGAGCCGTTCGATGACATTCTTCCTGAGCACAGTGAGAACCTTTTCCGTCTGGACCTTTTCCTTTCTGAGGATGAAGACCCGCTCGAGTCCGACCGCCAGTGCGATCGCCGACATCGGCAGCAGGATGTACATGATGGGTCCCCCCCGGAGGAGGTATTCAAAAGCGTTCATGGGCTCTCCTTAAGGTTTTTGGGGATCCTTCCCCCTGCTCTCCAGTTTCTTCTGGAAGACTAGCATCGGCTGTTTGACGTGAAGGTTAATTTTAAGTTAACGGAAGAAGTCGGGTGATGGAGGAGTACCGGAGTGTCAGGGGCGGTTTTCGATCGTTTCGTATCTCAGGATTTTAAGGACGGGATGTCCGTCCTGGTTTTCGAGGGGAAGATAGAGGAGTCGGGTTCTGGGATCGAACAGGATGACGTGGGCCCGGTGTCCCAGAAAGCTCTGCCCTTCTTTGACAAGGGTGTGTCCTTGTTCCCGGAAGACGGCGATCGTCCCTGCTTCCGAAGCGACGAACAGACGACGTCGAAGGGGATCGAAGGCCAGGACGTCCGGCCTTCTTCCTACGGGAAACCGCCCGGTGACTTTGCGGGTTTCAAGGTCGAAGACGAGGAGTACGGCGTTTTGTTCGCAGGCGATGAAAGCCAGACGTCGGGGGCCATCGATCCACAGCCCGTGGGGATGTGCTCCTCCGGG
>DAIEST010000137.1 GCA_027346125.1 Leptospirillum sp.
CGTCCTTGTAAAAGCGGACAGTCCGATCCAGGTCGTTGACCCTCATCCGTGTGTGAAGGAGTTTTCGCACCAGAGGCTTTTCTGAACCTGTCATTCTTCTACCGCCTTTCTTCAGTCTTCAAGAGTGGAAGTATCGCCTTCGGGAAGGCCCAGTTCCCGGGCTTTCAATACCCTCCGCATGATTTTTCCGCTCCGGGTTTTGGGGAGCCAGTCGGTAATTTCGATTTCGTCCGGCTGGGCAATGGCCCCCAGTTCTTCCCGGACATGGTTTCGGATCTGCTTTTTAAGTTTTTCCGGGGACTCTGTCTCCACGCCTTGCCTCAGAATGACAAAGGCCTTGATGCTCTCTCCCTTGAGGGTGTCCGGTTTGCCGATCACTGCAGCTTCTGCGACGGCAGGGTGGGAAACGAGTGCACTTTCCACTTCCGCTGTGCCGAGGCGATGTCCGGCAACCTTGATCACGTCGTCCACCCTTCCGATCAGGAAGAAGTGACCTTTTTCATCGCGTTTGGCTGAATCCCCCGAGAAGTAAACTCCCGGAATCTCGGTCCAGTATTTCCGGTAGCGTTCCGGGTCCTTGAAGACTGTGCGGAACATGGAGGGCCATGGTTTCCGGATGACGACAAGACCGATTTCTCCCGGAGGCACAGTGTTGCCGTTTCGGTCCACAAGATCGGCATCCACTCCCGGGAAGGGTCGGGTAGCGGAACCGGGAATCAGGGGGGTGGAGGGAAGAGGAGTGATCATGTGCATGCCGGTTTCTGTCTGCCACCAGGTATCCATGATGGGGAGCTTTCCTCCCGTCACTTCCCGAAACCAGATCCAGGCTTCGGGATTGATGGGTTCGCCGACCGATCCCAGCAGGCGAAGCGAGGAAAGGTCATATCGTGACGGCCAGTCTTTTCCGTGGCGCATCTGGAGACGGACGGCAGTGGGTGTCGAGTAGAAGATCGTGACCCGGTATTTTTCGATCAGGCCCCACCAGCGTCCGGCATTGGGCCAGTCTGGTGTTCCTTCTGCCAGAAGGATAGTTGCCCGGTTCAGGAGAGGACCATAGACGATATAACTGTGGCCTGTGATCCAGCCCGGATCGGCCACGCAAAAGTAGACATCCCGATCCTGAATGTCGAAGACCCATCGGGTAGTCAGGTAGGTTCCGACCATATATCCGGCCTGGACATGGACGATCCCCTTGGGCTTTCCGGTCGTGCCCGATGTATAGAGAATGAAGAGCGGGTCGTCGGTACTGAGGCGAGCTGACGGAAAAGGGCCGGACTCTGCGTTCCGCTCCATGAGCTCGTCAAAGGCGATCTCCCCTTCTTCAAGGGCAAGCCCCGGATCTTTGCGTCGGACGACGAGCATGTGTTCCACTGTTCCGATCCGTTTCCGGGCCCCTCTGGCTGTTTTCAGGAGCGGTATCTCCTTCCCTCTCCGGAAGGAGGCATCCGCCGTGATCAGGAGGCGAGGTTCTGCGTCTTCCATGCGATTTTCCAGCGCCGACTGAGAAAATCCGGAAAAGACGACCGAATGGACGAGTCCCATTCTTGCGCAGGCCAGCATGGAAATGACCTGCTCCGGGGTGGGGGGAAGGAAAATCGTGACCCGGTCCCCTTTTCTGAGCCCCAGTTGCTGAAATCCGTGACACAGCCTCTGTACGGATTCCAGCAACTGGCCGTAGGTGTAGATACGTTCTTCTCCGCTGTCTCCCACCCAGATCAGGGCGACTTTGTCGGAGTGTCCTGAGGCGACGTGACGATCCAGCGCGTTGTGAGCGATATTGGTGGTGCTTCCGGAAAACCATCTTCCTGTAAAGGTATCGGGATCCCATTCCAGAACGCCGGACCAGGGAGAAAACCATTCCAGTTCGGCGGCAACCTTTC
>DAIEST010000197.1 GCA_027346125.1 Leptospirillum sp.
AATGATCCGGTCGAGACAGCGGAGATACGAAGGCAAAACGACGGCGACAGGCATACGCGCCGCCATGACCGTCCACATCAAACACCATTTCCGGAGCGACCACAACGGGACATTTTTCGTCACGTCCGTCGTCCACAAGGGCTCGCAGGCGGCCTTTCTCACGGCCGGATTCGATGCCCGGTCGCCAACGGATCAGCGGCAGACCCATTACGAGGCCACCATCGATGCGATCCCCTCCGATGTGACGTTCCGGCCCCCAAGAGTGACACCCTGGCCCCGGATTCCCGGCGTCGTCAGCGCCATCATCGAAGCGGAAGGCTCGGGGCTCTTTGCCGAACTGAACGAATACGGAGAGTACAAGGTCCGCTTTCCATTCATCTTCCGGAAGAAGCGATCCCAGAAAAACTCGGGGTGGATCCGGATGTCGACCCCACTGGCAGGCGATGACAACGGGATGCACTTTCCCTTGCACAAGGAGACCGAAGTGATGGTGGGGTTTCTCGAGGGAGACCCGGACCAGCCCGTGATCCTCGGCGCCGTCCACAACTCCGAGCACAGAAGCCTGATCACAAACAGGAATCCCGGAATCAACATGATCCGGTCGATCGGCGGAAACATCATTTCCATGAATGACGAGGGATACGCGTGACCTTTCCATATACCCGCTTTTCACAACCGCCAAAGGCTTCTTCTGAAGTCCGACAAAGCTGGCAAACACAGGAGGATTGACATGGCCGACTCAGACACCGATCCAGCCGTCAACACATTGCCCGGCATTTCTCAGATCACCCCCAAATATTTTGTCGTGGAGGCCGGGAAGGGGATCTACGTCGCAGCCGGAAACACCACGCTGGGAACAGAGGCCGCGCCGGACGAAGTGACGAGCGCTGTGGGAAATATCTACATCTCCGCGCAAAACGGGCAGATCGTCATCAAGACCCTGGACGATGGAAGCATCCACATCGACAGCGCCAAGGGAAATCTGGTCGTCAACGTTCAGGACGGAAACTTCACGACCAATGTCAAAAGCAGCGGAGCCAGCAGCAGCAGCGGAAACACCACCACCTACGCCCAGGGGAACTCGACGAGCATCACCAACGGAAACGCAAGCATTATCGTGGAAGGCAGCTCGAACAACGTGTTTCTCGGCGGATTCAATACTGTCTCTGTCGGACTGACCACGAACTCCATGGTCGGAGACCTTGTCAGCATTGTCCTCGGGGGCGTCGAAAACATCGCCTTGAGCGCAGTCCTGAATATTGCCGCCTCCATCACCATGAACCTGACCGCCGGCCCCACGATCAACCTGAAAACCATGAAGGTCGAAACAGCCACCGTTACGGAAGAGAACATAGGAACAACCTTCAAGTCCTATGGGACGAGCATCCACAACAACGCGACAAAAATCGAAACATCGATGACACGGCTCTACACCTCGGCCATCCATTTGTTTACATGAGCGGACTGTCAGAGGCGTTCCTTACCAGAAGAAAGTGAGATTCCCGCGCGATGAAAGTGATCAAGCCAATGATGTCAGGTCTCCTGTGGCGGGTTTACCGCAGAAACGGTTACCGGATGGCCGTCACCCAGATGGTCTGTTTTCCCTTCGGTTCTCCGGACCGGCCCCTGACGGAACCCGTCATGTGGACAAAGATCGCATCCGAACTCCCGAAAGACACGGTCTGGGATGCCGGCATTCCCAAGGACAGGGGAGAGCTGCTCCTGTCTTCCCGGGCCTATGCGCCGGGAAGCGTCCCCGTGGAGAGCATGCGCGTCCGGGTTCGGGCGGGAACCATCATGAAGGAGCTCGACATCCATGGAGACAGGAACTGGGTTAAAACCGGCGGAGGATGGGTAAAAAGCAGGCCGGAAGCCTTTTTGTCGATGCCGGTCGACTACTCCCTGAGCTTTGGCGGAGAAGGGTACCCCCCAAACCCGACGGGGAAAGGGTTCGATGAAAATCCGGACCGGACCGGTCTCCCTCTGCCAAACATCGAATCTCCCCATTTTCCCCTCGTCTCCCCCCAGGACACCACACCTCCCGCGGGATTCGGGGCGCTCGACCTGTCCTGGTCCGAACGACGCCTGAAGTCCGGAAGCTACCAGCCGGGGGAGATCGGGAAAGATCCTCCGGACCTTCCGGCCAATGCCGACTGGACGCTCAACAACCAGGCACCTTCCGACCAGTGGCTTTCGGGTTTCTGGAAAGGCGGGGAAGAATACCTGCTGGAAGGACTCCATCCGGACTGGACCCGGCAGTCCGGAACACTTCCGACGATCCGGGCCAGAAGTTTCGCCAGCCTTGCAGGGAACCCGGAGCGGTCTTTCGTCGAGATCCCCATGCATCCCGAAACCGTCTGGCTCTTTCCTCACCTTGAAATCGGCATCGTCATCCACCGTGGATCATTGCCCGTCGAAACGGACGATGGCTCAGAGATCTCATCCCTTCTGCTGGCTCTCGAAGATCCGGAGGACAATCGCCCGGAAAGCCACTACCTCTCGTTCAGAAACCGGCGGATCGCACGCGATCCCGACGATTGGTCCCTTTATGGAGACGCGCCTCTTCTCCCCAAAAGGCTGAAAGACGACCCCCAGGCCAATATCGGGGACATTCAGTACCATCTTTCCCAGCCGGCGGACGAAAGCAGCGAGAGAACAAAGAGGATCATCGCCAAAAAGCTTGAAGAGGCCGCCGCCAGGGAGCCGATATCCGGTTTGCCGCCGGAAAGCCAGGCATCCCCCCGGATCGGGGAAGCCCTCCGGAGCCAAAACAGGAAAGTCGGGGAAATCCTGAAAGATCTCGAAAGCGCTTCGGCTGAAACACCGCTCGGGATGCTTGAAAAATCCCGGGCGGCACAGCCGGGCCGGGAAGCCCTGAAGCAAAAAATGGAGGAAAAAATCAGGGATGCCATCGCCGCCATCCCCGACAGTGTCCTTTCCAGGCAAAACATTTCCCGGGAAGACGCGATTTCCGCCATCAGCACAGCAGCCCCGCTCAAGAAAGACATCGAGGACTCCTTCTCGGGAGAGCGGCTGATGGAGCGCCTCCGGTCGGGAGAGTCCTCCACGACCGGAAACTCCCCCCTTTCCGGAGATGATCTCGAAACAAAAGCCAAATGGCTTCAGGACAAGCTTTCCGTCCTGAAAGACAAGGCGGACACGCTTGTCCGCTCCGTCCACCTTTTTTCTCCCCCACCGAAGGACCCGCCCCGTGCCGCCGCCGGACGCCAGAAAGTGCTCGACCACCTGAAAGCCTCCCGGGACTTCACAGGCTGGTCCCTTCGCAATGCGGACCTCTCCCGCCTCGACCTTTCCGGGTGCGACTTTTCCGGAAGCGACCTGATCGGATGCGACTTCTCGGAATCCAATCTCAGCGGATCGCACCTCCTGGGTGTCTGGGCCGCCCATGCCTCACTCTGCCGGGCCGACCTGTCCCGGTCCCGATGGGACGGAGCCAATCTCGGACATGCCGACCTGACCGGGGTTCACGCCATCGCTGCGTCCTTTGAGGGATCCATCCTGTCCGGAGCAACCCTGTCCGGGAGCAACCTGTCCGGATCACGCTTCGACGGATCGGATCTGTCGAATGCTCTCTTCTCCAGGGTGACCGCCAAAGGATGCTCCTTCCCCGAAGTCCGCTTCATGCGGATCGAGGGAACCGCCTCCCCATCCTCCCCAGGCACACCGGGCCGTCCGGCCGGAGAAGATCCTTCGGGGGAGCGCACCCTCTTTGAAGAGGTCGATTTTTCCGGATCGGATCTTGAAAAATCCGTCTTCATGAAATCCGACTTCCTCTCCGTCGACTTCTCCTCATGCCGGCTTTCCGGAGCGACATTTCTCGACTGCTCGGGACCATCCACCGTCTTTGACGGAGCGGTCCTGTCGAAAGCGGTCTTCGTGCAGTCCATCGACTTCAGAAGCTCGTCCTTCCAGGGATCGGATCTCTCCGGAGCCAATCTCCGCGGCGTGAATCTTTCCGGATCGGACTTTCAAAAAAGCATCCTGTCAGGCTGCGACGGCTCGGGAGGAGACTGGCAACAAACCCGTCTCCAGGGCGTTCGGGCCATTGGCGCACGATTTCTGAAATCCGATCTCAGACTGGCCGACTGCCGGTCAGGCGATTTCCGCCAGGCGGTCTTCCAGAATGCCGACCTCAGGTTCTCGGACTTCAGCCGGGCATCCCTCTACAAAGCCTGCACAAACGGAGCAAAGGTGGATGAATCGACCGTTATCGACCAGGCCCTTCTCGGAAAAACAACCCTCTCACCGGGAGGTGGAGCATGACGCCGGATGCCCAGAGGATCGTCGATCTCATCGCCGGCGGAGATCCGGTCCATGAGATGGACCTGTCCGGAATGGATTTCTCGGGAGCCGACCTGTCCTACGGGGTCTTTCTCAACACAAGGGCCGAAAGTGCCATCTTCGACGGATGCCGGATGGAGAAAACGCTTTTCAAGTCCTGCGATCTCACCGGATCCAGATGGAGAGACACCAGACTCCATCTGGCCTCATTTTTCGATTGCCGGATCGGACAATCCTCCTTCGAGCGGAGCCAGTCCAGGGAATCCCGATGGGTTGAGTCCGATCTTTCCGGAAGCGTCTTCCGCGACGCCCTGCTTTCGCATTCCTCATGGGTCAAGGCCGGCCTCGAACAGGCCTCTTTCCAGGAGGCAGACCTTGAGAAGACCTCGTTTGTCGAGGGCACATTCCATGGAGCGGTCTTCTCCGGAGCGAAAATCGTCAAGACGGCCTTTATCGGACAAGACCTGAGCCAGGTCCATTTTTCCGGGGCCACGTTCCATAACCCCATCTTCATCAGGGCAATCCTCAGGGGCCTTGATTTCTCGGGGATGAGCCTGCCCATGATCCAGGCCAGCGGAAGCGATCTTTCCAGGACCCGATGGGTCGGGGCCCATCTTGCTCTTGCCAATTTTTACCAGTCCGACCTTTCGGAAGCCGTCTTCGACAGGAGCAACGGGGAGAAAGCCCTCTTTTCAGAAAGCCTCATGGAAAAAGCCAGCGGCAGGGAGGGACTCTTCAGAATGGCCTCTTTCCAGAACGTTTGCGCCCGGAATGCGAATTTTTCCGCGGCGGACCTGTCTTTTTCCCAATGGAGGCAGGCCGACTGCAATGAGGCGGACTTCTCCGGAGCCAATATTGCCTTCGGAGATTTTTCACATGCCAATCTGTCTAGCGCCCTTTTTCGAGGAGCCGGTCTTCGGGGAGCCAATTTTCACCGTGCCCGGGAGCAGGGAGCCGACTATGCGGCATCCTCCCGTCCGGCGGGAAAGGAAACCGATCCCGAACTCCTTGAGGCGGAAGACTTTGTCCCACAGCCATAGAAAAAAATAGGAGAGAGCGCATGCCTTGTTCCGAGTCCGTCCAGGATACCGAAAAAACGTCATCCGTCTTTATCGCCGATATCGTCTCCGTCGACGGCCCCCGGATCATCTGCGAACGGGCCGGCCAGCTGTTTTCAGCTTTCAGGGGCACGAGCCTTCTTTTGGACCCCCTTCCGGGAGACCAGGCGGTCGCAGTCGATTCCGGGAACGGGCTCTCCTTTGTGATCGCCATTGTTTCCTCCTCCCGGGAAAAAGCAGCCCGTTCCATGACTCTTCCTGAAGAAACAAGCATTCGCTCCTCCGGGACAATCTCCATCAGCTCCGGGGAAAAGATCCGTCTTGAAACGGGCCGTCTCGACCTTGAAGGCGTTTGGTACCGGCTGCGTTTTTCCGAAGTCTCCATCGAATCCACGCTCTTGAAGCTTTCCGGAAGCCTTCTCTCCTTTGCCGCCGGGAAGCTTGAGCAGATTGCCCGGCATATCGAGACGACGGCCCACAGACTCTCGGTTCGAGCCCATATGGCCACCAAGGAGGTCAGTACCGTAGACCGTTCCGTCTCCGGACAGACATTGATCGAATCGGAAAGCCTTCTTTCCATGGGTTCAAAAAACACCATCATCCGCTCATCGGACTGGGTCAAGGTCGACTCTGACCAGATCCATCTGGGGTAAAAGGAGCCAGTCATGTTCGCAAACACGCAAATGGGCGGAATGGCCCTTGGATTTCCCGATGTCTGCAAGACCCCTGCCGGTCCGGCGATCGTTCCCATCCCCTATCCCAATATCGCCATGG
>DAIEST010000219.1 GCA_027346125.1 Leptospirillum sp.
CTGAACGGGGACCCGAAGGTTGCGACATTGTCCTATGGTCTGATCGGTGCATTTCTGGGCGCGACGTTCAATGTCTGAAGGATCCGGGGAACGATCTGGAAATCTCCCTTCTCCTGTCGGCCCCTATTCGATTTTCCGGGAAATGGACGGATGGGTTTTTCTGTCGGGGCAGATCGGATTGGATCCCTCGACCGGTGCGATTGTGGCAGGTGGTGTGGAAGCAGAAGCGCGTCAGGTCCTGATGAATGTGGAGAGTATTCTGAGTGCTGTCGGGTTGGATTGGAGCTGTTGCATCAAGACAACGCTGTTCCTTGTCGAGATGTCGGACTTCCCTGTCGTGAATGATATCTACTCGGAACGGGTTCCGATGCCTTATCCGGCACGATCCACGATAGGTGTCCGGGAACTTCCCAAAGGCGCCAGGATCGAATTGGAGATCGTGGCACGGAGACCCGGCCCGTTCACGGGGCCGGGTTCAGTGAAGTCAGATTGATTTCTGGACCCGGCCACTCCTGATGCAGCGTGTGCAGACACGGACCCGGCGGGTCTGTCCGTTGATCTGGGCCCTGACATTCTGGAGATTGGGTCGAAACGTTCTCTTGCTGACCCGGTGGGAATGGCTGATCTGGTTGCCAACCATCTTTGTTTTTCCACACATCGTGCATGAATCTGCCACAGTTCTTTCCCCCTTGTTTAAAATCGTCAAAACAGGTTGATTCTAAAGGGTGTGTTATAGAAAATCAATCGTCCTTATTTTATGAGTTTTTGGAATGGCCCAGTTTTCCGTCGGGTACTCTTGAAACAGGCCCATGAAGGGATGGGGGTAGGGTGTGAATGGATAAGGTCGCTCTTTCACTGGTATCGCCATTGAGTGCCGTACCGGAAATAGGTCCAAAGAGGCTTGAGAAGCTTTCCGGTATGGGGTTTCGAACTGTTCTGGATCTTCTGTACTACTTCCCGTTCCGATATGAGGACCGTAGGGCAGCGAAGAGAATCAGCCAGCTTGTGCCCGGCATTCCGGCGGGATTTGTGGCAAAAGTGCGGAATATCCGGAAGAAAGAGATCCGGTCGGTGCGTGTTCCGCTGGTAGAGGCCGATCTTGAGGATGGAACCGGAACGATCCGGGCGGTCTGGTTTGGTCAGGAGTATCTGCTCAAGACGCTGCCGCAGGACAGTGTCGCCTTTTTCTTCGGAAAACCCGAGATTTCCGATTTTGACGGAAGACTTTCCCTAAGGTCCCCCGTAACGGAGAAAATGGATCCTGAACGGAAGAGCCAGAAGAGTTTTCATATCAATCGGATCGTTCCGGTCTATCATGAAGGGCAGGGGCTTGGAACAGCATTTTTCCGCAAGACCATCGGAACGATTCTGGCTTCTCTGTGGGGACTTGATTTCGATCCTGTCCCCGCACAAATCGTCTCCCTGTCCGGTCTGCCTGCATGGTTCCCGTCCATGGTCGAACTCCATTTTCCCAAAGATCTTCCGAGTCCGGACAATCCGGATTCCCTGCTTGATCCCCGATACTCACCGCGTCGCCGGTTTATTTTTGAAGAGCTTTTTTTTCTCGAGTTTCTCATGGGACACAAGAAAAAGGAGATCCAGTCGGTTGTTCGTCCGTCCGACTATCAGATTTCCGAAGATTCCCTCGGTCGGTTTCAATCCATCCTTCCATTTTCCCTGACATCTGCCCAGACAAGGGTCATGGGAGAAATCTTGTCCGATCTTTCCCGCCCTGTTCCGATGAATCGTCTTCTGCTGGGGGATGTGGGATCCGGGAAAACCGTTGTGGCTGCATGGGGAATCTTTCTGGCCGCCCAGTCCGGATTTCAGTCGGCGTTTATGGCTCCGACGGAGATCCTGGCCCTGCAACACCATTCATCGCTCTCAGCCCTTCTTGGGCCATTGGGGATTCGGGTAGCCCTTATGACACAGGCCGTACGGGGAGGGGAGCGCCGCAAGCTGATGGAATCGGTTTATCATGGAACGGTGGATCTGGTTGTGGGCACACACGCCCTGATCCAGGAAGCTCTTTCATTCCGCTCGCTCAGATTCGTGGTCGTGGATGAGCAGCACAAGTTCGGAGTGGAGCAGAGGAGATCCCTGATCCAGAAAGGGGATGTCCCGGATGTCCTCGTCATGACGGCGACTCCCATTCCTCGTTCTCTTGCCCTGTCCTATTTCGGCGATCTGGATTTATCGGTCCTGGACGAGCGTCCACCGGGAAGGAAACCTGTTACGACCACCATTGTGCCCTTTCATTCTTCAGAGCGTTTCTGGGATGATTGTATCCGGCCGGTGATCGAGAGGGGAGAACAGGCATTCGTTGTCTACCCCCTGATCGAGGAAGGGGAAACCAGCGAAATCCGGGATGCCAATTCAATGCATGCCGCACTCTCGGAGAAGTGGCCTGAATTTCGCGTGGGATTGTTGACTGGTCGGATGAACTCGGAGGAAAAAGAAGCGGTCATGCAATCCTTCAAGGAAGGAAAGACCGATCTTCTGGTGGCGACAACCGTGATCGAGGTGGGAGTTGATATCCCGAACGCGACCGCAATGGTTGTGGAGAATGCGGAGCGTTTCGGTCTGGCACAACTCCACCAGTTGCGCGGTCGCATCGGCAGGGGAGATCTCTCGGGATCCTTTTTTCTGATTCCTGGAAGGAGCGCTTCTCCGGACGCATTGGAGCGACTTGAAATTCTTGTGCATTGTGAAGATGGTTTTCTGGTGTCGGAAGAAGACCTGAAAACACGTGGCCCGGGGGAGTTTCTGGGAACCCGTCAATCAGGCTTGCCGACCTTTCGGGTGGCAAACCTGGTTCGCGATCAGGATCTTCTGATCGAAGCGAGAAAAAGGGCTTCTGATTTTCTGGAGCCTCAGCTGGCAGAGCATGTTTCTCATACGTGGGAGTGGACAACCTTGATGAATTTCATCCGGAATCGTTTCCCTGAGGTGGAAGAGTGGCTCCTGGTTCGATGACGGGTTCTCCGGAGCCTCCCAGAAAACCTGAAGAAATCTTGAGAGACTTGAAAGAGGGCTGGGAACGGAGTTCTCCTGCCGCTCGAAAGGTTCTTGTCTGGGGACTTGAATTCAATGTGATGTTCAAGAACCTCCTTTCCAGAATCCGCAATGAATCCAGCCTGCGACAGTCCTATCGGGAACTGGGAGAGTTCCTGTATGCCAAAAGGGATCAGGGGCGTCTGGACGAGGCGGATCATGTTGAGCTTGATCTTCTGAGGGGCAAAATTATAGAACTTCAGGAAATTCGCGAGCGATTATCGGGAAATGAATCAGAAAGCAGTCAGAAATGAGGTGATGGCAGTGTTTCGAAAAGTGTGCGTCATCGATGTCGGGACCAATTCGGTCCGGATGATTGTCGCGAGAGCCTCCGCTCTGAAGATTGGTGAAATTCTTTTTACCCAGGGGCGCATTACCCGGCTCGGGGAAGGGTTGCGGGAGTCGGGAAATATTCAGCCTGTTCCTCTCGAACGAACCGTTCAGGTTTTGAT
>DAIEST010000227.1 GCA_027346125.1 Leptospirillum sp.
AGTGCCCTTGTTTCCGAGAAACAGGTGGCCTGCGGACACTTGTTTCCAAAGGGAGTCTCTGTATATGAATGGGAAGGGAAACTGGTGAGGGACGAAGAGGTGAACGTTCTTCTCAAACTCCCGGAGAGCGCCTGCAAATCAGTCGTGGAGCGGATCCGCTCACTTCATCCCTACTCTGTTCCGGAAATCCTTTGCTGGCCGATCGATGGCGGGAATCCAGCCTATCTCGAATGGGTCGTGAATTCTGTTTTCAGGGGAGAGGCTCTCTGACGTGAAGCTGAAAAAGACCGTAACTGTCACATTCATGTCCGGACCTACGGAAAAGGCCCGTCAATGGACCGTTCCAAGGTGGCTTTTTCACGCGTTCTTCGTGATGGGGATTCTGTGTGTCATCGGCGGAATCTCATTGGCTTTTTTTTATGCCTATGAAGCCCAGAAACTTGTGACCTACCGTCGACTGATCAAGGAAACGGGGGAGCAGAAAGTTCACCTCGACCGTTATCGGAATGAGCTGGAAGGCCTTGAGGCCCAGCTCTCTGAGGTTAATCTTCTGGATGGCCAGATCCGACAGATGACGGCCGGACAACAAAGTGTCCAGGGTGTTCCTCAATCCGCCGGAAAGTCACCGGAAGTACAGCCAGCAGCCGGACCCCCGTCTTCCGTGAACCCTTCCAGGGAAAAAGGATTGTCAAGAAAGACAACGTTGCCGGGGGGCGGTGGGATTTCTGCGGAAAAGGACAGCGATCTGTTTGTCGCTGCGACCGGTCCGGGAGATTCTTTCTGGAGATCGCCCCTTTCCGGGTGGGAAACATCTCCGTTCGGAAAACGCAAAAGCCCATTGGGTTCAGGAGAGGAGTTTCATCCCGGAGTGGATATTGCCCAGGTCGAGGGAAAGACGATCAAGGCCGTATCGGACGGGTATGTTCTGGATACGGGAGACGTGTCGGACTATGGGCACTTTGTTCTTCTGTATCATGGATTGGGGGTGACTTCCCTCTATGCCCACCTGGGAGATGTCTTCGTTCAGTCTGGTCAGCAGATTACCCGTGGAACGGCAATAGGTTCGGTCGGAATGTCCGGTCTGACGAACGGACCGCACCTTCATTTTGAGATTCGTTATTTCGGTGTTCCGGTGGATCCGGATGCTGAGCTTGTCCAAGGTGTGGCCGGAAAAAAATAGGCCTGTATGTGCCCCGAGCGGGATAAGGAGTTTGTATGTTGAAAGGCTTGCTGTCGTCACTTTTTTCAAGCCGAAATGATCGCGAGTTGAAAAGAATGGCGGGAATCGTTACCCGGATCAATGATTTCGAGCCGGTTGTATCTGCTTTGGGCGATGATCTTCTTTCCATGAAGACACAGGAGTTTCGGGAGAGACTCGGCAAAGGGGAGACACTGGACGATCTCCTTCCGGAAGCGTTTGCCGTTGTTCGGGAGGCGAGCCGCAGGGTTCTTGGAATGCGCCATTTCGATGTTCAGTTGATCGGCGGCATCGTTCTTCATGAAGGCCGGATTGCCGAAATGAAAACAGGTGAGGGGAAGACTCTTGTGGCCACTCTCCCCGTTTATCTGAATGCGTTGTCGGGAAAAGGTGTCCATGTTGTGACAGTGAATGACTATCTGGCGCGGCGCGATTCGGACTGGATGGGTCGTCTTTACCGTTTTCTCGGAATGACGACGGGCCTGATTCAGCATGATGTGCCCGACGAGAACAGGAAGGCTGCGTACGAAGCCGATATTACCTATGGAACAAATAACGAATTCGGATTCGATTATCTACGCGACAATATGAAGTATGAGTCGGAGCAGTTTGTTCAGCGGGTGTTGAATTATGCCATTGTAGACGAGGTCGACAGTATCTTGATTGATGAGGCCCGTACCCCCCTGATCATTTCCGGTCCGTCTGAAGACTCGACCGATCTTTATTTTCGGGTGGACCGCATTATTCCGCGCCTGGAACGCGATCTCCATTTCAAGATTGATGAAAAACTCAAGACGGTGACCCTGACAGAAGAAGGGAACAATGTCGTCGAGGAAATGCTCGGTGTCGGCAATCTCTATGATGTTGGGAATATCAGTTGGTTTCACCATGTGTTACAGGCCCTGAAGGCCCATCATCTCTATCGCCGGGATGTCGAGTATGTGGTCAAGAACGGGGAAGTCATTATCGTAGATGAGTTCACCGGTCGCCTGATGCCAGGAAGACGCTGGGGAGAAGGTCTTCACCAGGCGGTGGAAGCCAAGGAAAAGGTCAAGATCGAAAACGAAAATCAGACGCTGGCAACGATCACCTTCCAGAACTATTTCCGAATGTACGGGAAGCTGTCCGGAATGACGGGAACAGCAGATACGGAAGCCCAGGAGTTCCACAAAATCTACAATCTTGATGTAATCGTCGTCCCTACCCATCGCTCCATGGTGAGACAGGACCTTCCGGATCAGATCTACCGGACACAGAAAGAGAAATATCAGGCCATTGTGGAAGATATCCGGGAACGGAATAAATCTGGGCAGCCGGTCCTTGTGGGAACGGTCTCGATCGAGAAGTCGGAATACCTGTCGTCGCTTCTTTTGAAGGAAGCGATTCCTCACAAGGTACTGAACGCAAAGTTTCATGAACTTGAAGCCGAGATTGTCGCCCAGGCGGGTCGCCTGGGGATGGTGACCATTGCCACGAACATGGCGGGACGGGGGACAGACATTGTCCTTGGCGGAAATTCAGAGTTTCTGCTGAAAACGGTTCTTTCTGATCGGGAACAGAAGAAGATGCCTGCTTCCGAGGAGGAGGTTCTCGCCATTCGACAGGATCTCGATGAACGTCTCGGGGAAGAGAGGAAATCAGTCGCTCAAGCCGGAGGTCTTCACATCATCGGTACGGAACGGCATGAAAGCCGGCGGATTGACAATCAGCTGCGAGGTCGCTCAGGGCGGCAGGGAGATCCCGGTTCCTCCCGGTTTTATCTCTCCCTTGAGGATGACCTCCTCCGGATATTCGGTGCCGATCGCATCAAGGGCTTGATGGATCGTCTGGGTGTTGAGGACGGTGTTCCTATCGAGCATGGATTTGTGAGCAAGGCCATCGAGAATGCCCAGAAAAAAGTCGAGGCGCACCATTTCGATGTCCGGAAGCAGCTTCTGGAATACGATGATGTCATGAACCAGCAGAGACTTATTTTCTATGAGTTGAGGAAGAAGGTGCTGCGGGGTGAGGATCTCAAGGAGCTTCTGGTGGAGTGGGGACAAGATGTCCTGGATTCGGTTCTTTCTGAGTATGCACCGGAAGACCAGTACCCGGAAACATGGGATCTCGAAGGGCTTGTTCAGGGAATATCGGAGAAATCGGGGCTCGATGTCCCGGTGGAACATCTTCGGGAGTTGGGCATCCTGGCGTTAAAAGAAGCCTTGTTTCATGCGTATGACATGTTTCTGGAGAAAAAAGAGCAGGAATTTGGTACAGAGACGTTCTGGGCGATCGTTCGCTTTCTGATCCTGCAGAATCTGGACAATCAGTGGAAAGAGCACTTGTTGAGCATGGATCACTTGAAGGAAGGGATAGGTCTCAGGGGCTATGGGCAAAAGGATCCTCTCGTAGAGTACCGTCGAGAGGGGTTCGAGCTTTTCGAGCAGTTTGTCTGGGAAGTCAAGGAAAGCCTTATTCTTCTTGTCGGGAATGCCCGGGAAGTGGAAGAG